>CAMWPE010000150.1 GCA_947176055.1 uncultured Desulfovibrio sp. | reverse complement strand
GCTTGCGACGGGCAAATTGACTATAAAGGACGTATCATCTATTTGATAGCGCGACGCGTCGGAGCATTTTATTAACTAGCCGGAATCCGCCGCCCGGAAGCAAACGGATTTATGGTCGACGTCGCCAAGATCCTGAATTAGGCGGATTAAAAATTGAAAACCTGTCTTATGAATCGGAAACTGGCGTCGCGGCGGGCCGGCCGGGACTGAAAGAGGAAATCGTCGTCCGCGAACCGCATTAATAAGCACAAGAGATGAAAGGAAAGCGAAATTGACCGCGCGGCGGCGAAATTAAATTTAAAAATAGAGGCTTGCGCCAATCAATCGCGCAAAGAAATAACTGATCTTATTTCTTATTTTATTATAGATGCGCCGGGACTCTTCGCGACGGTTTGTTATCTTATGATCGCGTTGAGCAAAAGCCGGATTCGGCTTCAGTATCGCGTCCCTGGTCCGGATCCGGCGCTCCGAATGCCATTTAAGGATTAAGATTTATTGGCTTTTCTCTATCGCGCGGCGCGAGAGACGTTTTTTTGAATTAATTGTTCGCGAGGGTCATGGCTCGAACGCTTGTCCGACGAAGCGGCGGGAATAACAAAGAGAAGGAAGTCCGGTAGAAAATAAAAAATTTCGCCAATTCCCCGCGCATGGGCTGACGAAGTTTTATATTTAAATGCGATTGAGCGGGGAGGACGCGCCGCTTATCTGGCTTCAGGATCTTCGCCAATATATTTAATGATTCGGCAGGGATTGCCGGCGGCGGTTACGTTGGGCGGAAGATCGCGGGTTACGACCGACCCCGCTCCTATGACGGTATTTTCCCCAACGCTTACGCCGGGACACAGAATTGAAGACCCGCCTATCCAGGCATTGATTCCAATGAAAACGCTTTTTGCGAATTCGACGCCAGAACGGCGTTTTTCAGGATGAACCGGATGGGTGGCGGTGTATATCTGCGCATTCGGCCCAAAGAGAGTCCCACCGCCTATACGGATAATAGCGGGATCCAGAAATACGCAACCGGCGTTGCAATAAAACCAGTCATCCGCGAAAATGTTTATTCCATAGTCGCAAAAGAACGGAGGAGTGATATAGGCTTTCTTTACGTTGGGGAGCAATTCTCCGATAATGGCCGCGACGGCCCGCTCGTCTCCGGGATCAGTCGTCGTCAGCCGCCAGCAAAGGGAGCGCGCGCGACGCCGAAGCCCGACAAGCTCGGGGTCCATGGCGTCGTACGGCAG
Organism: uncultured Desulfovibrio sp.; assembly: GCA_947176055.1. Classification (GTDB taxonomy): domain Bacteria; phylum Desulfobacterota; class Desulfovibrionia; order Desulfovibrionales; family Desulfovibrionaceae; genus Desulfovibrio. The sequence goes on along the minus strand of CAMWPE010000150.1, from coordinate 4,957 downwards.
ACCTTGCGACATCTTTTGGAACTCTGTCATGACGGATCCACGCTTGCGAATAAATATTTAAAAAATATAATAACCTATTGCCAAATACGAAGTCTGGATATACTATAAAGTTTATTCAAATTCCGGGAGGATTTTTGACCAATTCTTTAAATTCTAAACGCAAATAAAACATTTTTCAAGCCTGCCCCATCCAATTCCCGCGTCCGCGGGGGTTGGTTTTTGTTGTCTCTAGCCCGTTATGAAAATTTAAGGGTCGCGTTCGCGGCTAGCGCGACGCGCGGGGACGCCATCGTCAGTCAAACTTGAGGTGTTCATGAACCAGCTCACAAAGCAGTTCGGCAAAATCAAGACCACTTATCCGGTTCCGCATCTTCTTAATCTTCAGATTGATTCATATCGCAAGTTTTTGCAGGAAGGCGTTCCCGCCAGTCAGCGCGACAAGAACGAAGGACTCGAGGGCGTTTTCCACACCGTTTTTCCCATCGAGGATTTTAATAAGACCGCGAGTCTCGAATTTGTCAATTACGAGATTCAGGAGCCGAAGTACGATCAGGCTGAATGTATTTCGAAAGGTCTGACTTATGAGGCGCCTATGCGGATCCGCGTGCGTCTGGCTGTATATGACACGGATGAAGCGACCGGCAACCGCACGATACGCGATATTAAGGAACAGGACATATATTTTGGCACGTTGCCGCTGATGACGGAAAAGGGGACTTTCATCGTGAACGGCACGGAGCGCGTCATTGTAAACCAGTTGCAGAGATCGCCGGGTATCATATTCGAGCATGATTCCGGCAAAACGCATACCAGCCGGAAGGTTTTATACTCTTGCCGGATTATCCCCATGCGGGGATCGTGGCTCGATTTTGATTTCGACCATAAGGATATTTTATACGCGCGGATTGACAGGCGCCGCAAGATGCCTGCGACGATCCTTTTCAAAGCCATGGGCATGACGAAGGAGGATATTCTCGATTATTTTTATTCCAGGGAATATTTCCGCCTGGCTGAAGACGGCAGGTTGCTCTGGGAAGTGGAGAAAGATTTTTATCAAAAACAAAACGCCTATACCGACATACTGGATGACGAAGGCCAGGTTCTTGTCAAAGCCAATAAGCAAATTACAAAAAAGGCCTGGCGTATACTGAACGACAGCGCGAAAAAGAAAATTTTGGACGCTTCGCCAACCGAAGCCGTCGGGATGTACGCCATTGGCGACATTCCTGATCCTGCGACTGGCAAAAATATAGCGAAAAATGGCGATATTATTTCCGAGAAGATCGCGGAGAGATTAGCGGCGGCGGGTATAGCCAAAATAACCGTCGCGAGCGAAAAAAAGACTATCGAGGTCGAGCCGGGCTCCGCGAATGGACTATTCGCGGCGGAGGATATATTTCATCCCGAAACCGGCGAATTGATCCTTGAGGCGGGCGGGGAACTGTCCGACAGTGTTATCCAGCGAATGCGCGACGCTGGCATCGTCCGTTTTCCGGTTCTTCACACGCGCGGGACGGACGCATCGAGTTCCATACGCGACACGCTTATGCAGGATCGCATCCCTGATCAGATCAAGGCCCAGGAAGAGATCTACCGGCGTTTGCGTCCCTCTTCTCCTCCGACTCCGGAAATCGCTACCAGCTTTTTTGAAAATCTTTTCCGAAATCCGGATTATTACGATTTGTCCGCGGTTGGAAGGTACAAATTGAATCAAAGGCTCGAGCTGAATGAGCCGGAAGATCAACGCGTTTTGAGCGATAACGACATACTCACCGCGATCAAGATGCTCGTCAAATTAAAGGATACTCATGGGCCCGCGGATGATATAGATCATCTGGGCAACCGGCGCGTGCGGCTTGTAGGCGAGCTTGTGGAAAATCAGTACCGGATCGGATTGGTGCGAATGGAACGGGCCATCAAGGAAAGGATGAGCTTGCAGGAAATTTCCACATTGATGCCGCATGATCTCATTAATCCCAAGCCTGTGGCCGCGGTGTTAAAGGAATTTTTCGGCACGTCGCAACTATCCCAATTTATGGATCAGACAAACTCTCTTTCGGAAGTTACCCATAAGCGCAGATTATCGGCGCTGGGACCGGGCGGATTGACCCGCGAGCGCGCCGGATTTGAAGTCAGGGATGTGCATACTTCGCATTACGGTAGAATATGTCCAATTGAGACGCCGGAAGGGCCGAACATCGGCTTGATTGTATCGCTTACCACCTATGCGAAGGTTAACGATTTCGGCTTTATCGAAACGCCCTACCGCGTAGTCCGGAACGGAGAGGTGACCGATGAAATCCTGCACCTTGACGCTTCGCGCGAGGGCGATCAGGTAATAGCGCAAGCCGACGCGGCGGTGGACACGGATCGCAAACTTTTAAATGATCAGGTTACAGTCCGGATAAAAGGCGAAGTGGAGAGCAGTCCTCGCGAGGATGTTACGCTCATGGATATTTCGCCAAGCCAGATGGTATCCATATCGGCGGCGCTTATACCTTTCCTTGAGCATGACGACGCGAACCGCGCGTTGATGGGTTCGAATATGCAACGTCAGGCTGTGCCTTTGCTTCGTTCGGAAAAACCTCTGGTGGGGACGGGCATGGAGGCGGATGTAGCGCGGGATTCGGGAGCGTGCATAGTCGCGGCCGCCGACGGACGAGTGGAATATGTGGACGCGGACAGGATTGTAGTCGCTTACGACGGCGATCTTTTCAAGGAGCAGGGCGGAGTAAAGGCTTACGATCTACTCAAATTTCACAAATCCAATCAAAATTCCTGCTTTGGACAGAAACCTACATGTTATCCGGGACAAATTGTAAAAAAAGGCGATATTCTCGCCGACGGTCCTGGAATTGACGAGGGGGAACTCGCTCTGGGCAAAAATCTGGTCGTGGCTTTCATGCCATGGTGCGGATATAACTACGAGGACTCCATTCTTATTTCCGAGCGCGTGGTAAAGGAAGATATTTTTACATCGATTCATATCGAAGAATTCGAGGTGGTGGCGCGCGATACCAAGCTGGGGCCTGAAGAAATCACCCGCGACATTCCAAACGTAGGCGAGGATATGCTTCGCAATCTGGACGAAAGCGGCATCATCCGCATAGGGGCGCCAGTAAAACCCGACGATATTCTCGTTGGCAAGATTACGCCAAAAGGCGAGACGCAATTGACTCCTGAAGAAAAACTTTTGCGGGCGATTTTTGGCGAAAAAGCGAGAGACGTAAAGAACACTTCTCTCAAAGTCCCGCCGGGAGTGGAAGGCACGGTTATCGACGTAAAAGTTTTTAACCGGAGATCCGGCGAAAAGGACGAGCGCGCCCTGGCTATCGAAGCTCTTGACAAGGAGGAACTGGATCAGAAGGAGGCCGATCATATTGCCGCGCTTGTCCGTAAAACCAGAAGAGATATCTCTGAAAAGGCGCTGGGCAAGCAAGTTACGCGCTCCGTGTCGGGCAAAGGAAAAGGCGAAGTTATTATCGAGGCTGGCGCCGCGTTGAATGAGTCTCAGCTTGCCGAGATTCCGATAAAGAAATTTCACGGTCTCTTCAAAAGCAAGGAAGTCAACGACGAAATTTCCTCAATACTCGCCGATTACGATCGCCAGGTCGCGTTTCTCAACCAGATATACGAATCGAAGCGCGAAAAAGTGAGCGAGGGCGACGATCTGCCGCCCGGCGTAATCAAGATGGTAAAGGTTTACATCGCCATTAAGCGCAAATTGTCCGTAGGCGACAAGATGGCCGGACGCCATGGCAACAAGGGGGTTGTCTCCTGCATTCTGCCAGAAGAAGATATGCCTTTCTTCGCCGACGGAAGATCGGTGGATATCGTTTTGAATCCCCTGGGCGTGCCTTCGCGCATGAATATCGGACAAATCATGGAAACTCACCTTGGCTGGGGCGCGAAAGAACTGGGTCGTCAGCTGGCCGAAATGGTCGACGCCGGCGCGGGTATCGCCGATATCCGCAAAGATGTGAAAGCGGCGTTCAATTCTCCCGAAATCGCCGGATTAATCGACGACATGGGGGACGAGGAATTCGTCGAGGCTGTCAAAAAATTGCGCAACGGCATTGTGACCCGCACGCCTGTATTCGATTCCGCCACGGAAGAGGATATTTGGGGCTGGATGGAAAAGGCGAATTTGCCAAACGACGGCAAGACAGTTCTCTATGACGGACGCACGGGCGAGAAATTTGGCAATCGCGTCACTACCGGCGTGATGTATATGCTGAAATTACACCACCTGGTCGATGAGAAGATTCACGCCAGATCGACCGGACCTTATTCTCTTGTCACGCAACAACCGCTGGGCGGAAAAGCGCAGTTCGGCGGTCAGCGACTTGGCGAAATGGAGGTCTGGGCGCTGGAAGCGTACGGAGCGGCGTATCTTTTGCAAGAATTCCTCACCGTCAAATCCGACGATGTGGGCGGTCGCGTGAAGATGTACGAAAAAATTGTTAAAGGCGACAATTTCCTTGAAGCCGGGCTGCCGGAGTCCTTCAATGTTCTGGTTAAGGAACTTATGAGTCTGGGACTGGATGTGACCCTGCATGAAGAAGCGGGCAAGAAAAAGCCAAAACGCTCCGGCTTCGCGCAGGAAGCCATGGTCGTCGATAACGAAGAGATAAAAAATTCCTAATGAAATGGGAGCGGGGAGCCGCGCGTTGGCTCCCGCTCCCAGTTTTTGACCGGATACGTTAAAATCAAGCAAAAAGGACAGGCGATATATGAGTCTTGACGATCTTTTCACCGCGCGAGGCCAGACGGCCAACGCGGCCAATATCAAGAATCTGGACGCGATCCAGATTTCCATTGCCTCTCCGGAAGCCATACGCGAATGGTCCTACGGCGAAGTGAAAAAGCCGGAGACCATTAATTACAGAACATTCAAGCCGGAGAGGGACGGCCTTTTCTGCGCCAAGATCTTCGGCCCGGTGAAGGACTATGAGTG
>CAMWPE010000149.1 GCA_947176055.1 uncultured Desulfovibrio sp. | reverse complement strand
TCCTTGATTACCGGTTTCAGGAATTCGATTTCCTTTTCCAGCCATTCGCGGGGCAGTCTCTGGGCGTAGCCGCCTTCGCCCACGGCGACTTCCTTCGGAATGCCGGGATCGAGGGATTTCTTCGCGCCGGCGCTTTTCGCGAATTCGATGGCGTCGGGACGGATATCGACAGCGGTTACGTCGGCGCCCAGGCGCTTGGCTGTCGCTATGGCCTGGAGGCCGGCGACGCCGGCGCCGATGACAACCACTTTAGCTGGCTGGAGAACGCCCACGGCTGTGCCGGTCATGGGCAGGAATTTCGACAGGGCGTCGGCCGCCATAAGCACGCCCTTATAACCGGCGACTGTGCTCATGCTGGTCAACGCGTCCATGGCCTGAGCGCGGGAGATGCGCGGAATGCCGTCCAGCGTCAGGCTGATGGCGCCGGTGTCGCGCAGCTTTTTCATCGAATCCCTGTTTACGGGGGCGGCGGGATGCAGGAAGGTGATCAGATACTGGCCCTCGCGCAGCATATCGGATTCGTGTTTGTTGAGCTTGTCGTTGAAGAGCGGCTCTTTAACTTTCAGGATAACGTCCGCTTCCTCGAAAATCTGATCTTCGCGATCAACGAGTTTGGCTCCGGCGTCCCTGTACTGGTCGTCGGAAAAGAAAGAGCCTTCGCCGGCGCCTTTCTGCACCAGCACCGTAGCGCCCTGCTCCACCATTTTTTTAACGGTTTCGGGGGTGGAAGACACGCGGCGTTCGCCGGGCATGATTTCAGTTGGCACGCCGATGGTCATTCCGGAAAATTTCATGATTGCGACTCCTTGCGCGTATTCTCAAATATTCTGGCAAAATCGCCAAAATTCGCCTTTATCCGGACTCCGGACAACGCCGACCCGTCTTCGCCACCGCTGGGGACGGGGCGGCCAAAATGGCCTTTATCAGGCTTTAACTACCTGAAAAGCCTTGTCCAGAGCCTGTAAAATCTTGTCCAGCTCGGCTTCGGTCGTAATAAGGGCCGGAGCCAGGCAAAGGGTATTGTTATATTTGTGGAAGCAACGACTGGTCTTGCCGATGATCACATGTTGCTTCATGCATTCGGCCACGACCGCGCCGGCCACGCTCTCCGGGACAGGCTCTTTTGTCGCCCGGTCCTTGACCAGCTCGAGACCGCAGAACAGGCCTTTGCCGCGAACGTCCCCGATGATCTCGTATTTTTTCTCGAGTTTTTTCAGGCCGTCCATGAGGTAGTCGCCCATCTTCAGGACATTATCGAGCACATTATGCTCTTCCATGTATTTGAGGTTGGCCAGACCGGCGGCCGGACCGGCGGTGCAACCGCCGAAGGTGCTGATGTCGCGGAAATAACCCTCGCGATCGCCCGTATCGACAATGAAGTCCTGGAAGACTTCCTCGGTCGTCACAGTGCAGGAAATCGCGGCGTATCCGGCGGCCACGCCCTTGGCCATCGTCACGATATCAGGCTTCACATCGAAGTTCTGGTAACCGAACCACTTGCCCGTCCTGCCCAGGCCGCACACGACTTCGTCGATGATCAACAAGAGACGGTATTTTTTGCAAATTTCGGAAATCTTTTCCAGATATCCGGCCGGAGGAACAATTACGCCGCCGCCGGCGGTGATGGGCTCGATAATCACCGCTCCCACTGTGCCCGGATCTTCCTTCTGAATCACCTTTTCCATTTCAAGGGCGAAAAGCTCTCCCACATTGGGCGCGTCGGCCGGATAGGGGGAGCGATATTCGGAGCAAGCCGCGAATTCGACAAAACCGGGCGTATAGGGTCCGTATTGATCCCTGCGCTCCTCCTGGCCGCAAGCCGACAAGGTGGTGATGGTCGTGCCATGATAGTCGCGATTGCGATACAGGATTTTTTCCTTTTTGCCATTGTGCTTGGTCTTGGAGATCTGGCGAACTATCTTGAAGGCCTTTTCGTTGGCTTCGGAACCGGAATTGGACAGATAGACGCGGCTCATGCCGGGCATCTTGCCAATCAACTTCTTGGAAAACTCGATGGTGGGGATATTGCCGTAGCCGTTAGCGAAATAGCACAATTCCATGAGCTGGGAGCTGATGGCGTCGACCAGGGGTTTGCAACCGTAGCCCAGGTTGACCGTCCACACGCCGCCGGAAACGGCGTCCAAGTATTTGTCGCCGTTGACGTCCGTAACGTACATCCCCTCGCCCTTTACGAAGATGACGGGATCCTGGGATTCGAAAACCTTATGATTCGTTAAATGATGCCACACGTATTTTTTGTCGTTGGCGATCAGCTCGGCTTTGTTGAATTCGGCCATTATTTCCTCCGGGATATGAAAATTATGAATATCGCCGCGAAACCTGGCTTGAGGCGCCGGGCGCCCAAGTCGCGGAAAAAGGAATAGCAAACGTCGCGCCAGCATTATCAAAAAAAAATTGCTCAATGATTACAAGCCTGAACACGCATTTAAGGGACAAGCTCCGCCATCGCAAGTCGGTTTCAACTTGTATTACGAAATAAAAGGCGAATCGCTTTTTACTCATAATGCGATTTGTACTTATTAAAACGGAGCGGTATTTATAAAATCTTCTTCCCTGCGACCTCTCAAGCGAAGTCTGATTCGGCCGATCATAAGCGATCGCGCGCCGCGTTTTTGCGACGCCAATTTTCGCCGGGAACTCTCCGGCCATCGCCTCGTCTCGGACGGATTTTCGTCAATACCGCGATAATGTCCAACGTCCGGAATCCGCCGTCCTGTTTCGGGTCTTATAAAAAATTTTTCCGTTTCGATACAAAAAATTATACCGGATCCTTCCGTTAAAAATCTTGCCAATGCGGGAAAACAGGGCCGCATTCAGGCGCTTACAAAAAACTAGATTTTAATTAGATGATTTCTATAATCGCGATATTAAGCGAATTGAAGATTTATTTAGGAAAATGAAGCAAAATTGACGAATATATGTGAATAAACGGATTGGCCATTTGTGGAAATCATGTCCGCGAACCCGATGTTCCCTTATCTTTCGCGAGTTTCGCGAACCGCCGCGTTTATCGCGCATTTCAGGAAAATACAATTAATTAGCCTGGTTGTATTCGCGTATGGCTGGGGAAAACCTCCGCGAAGCGATTGCCCTAATTTCTTTTTCCCGCTTTTGATTAATTTTTTTCGCTCGCGCTATAAAGTTCCCATGAAAACAAAATGGGCGCAAATCTCGTCGTTTTTGAAGGAAACGCTGGAACCCGGCGTGTTTAAAGTATGGATCGCTCCCCTGGACGGCATCGCGGAGGGCGACAGCGCGGAAATTTACGCGCCAAACGCGTACATGGCCGAATGGATAAAAAAACGGCTCATGGAATCCATCCGCGCGGCCGCTGCCAAAGTCCTGGGCAAAGACGATATCTCCGTCAGCGTCGTCGTCCGCGAAAAGCCTAAAAACCCCGCGCGTCCTCCCGAAAAAGCGGAGACCATTCTTTCCCGCGTCATGCCGGACAGGGCGCCCGAACAGGCTCTGTTGCCAGCCGCTCCCGCGCGGGTTGAGACGGGTCCATGGCGTTACAGTTTCGAGGATTTTGTCACAGGACCGAGCAACAGCTTCGCTTTCGCCGCCGCCAGGGATCTGGGCGCCCGGGGTCAGGTCAGCGCCCTGTTCGTCAATTCGGCGCCCGGACTTGGCAAAACCCATCTCGCCCAGGCCGCCGGCCAGGCATTGTCCGTCGCCGGCAATCCCTTGAAGGTCGTATATCTTACGGCCGAACGCTTTGCCTCCCGCTTTGTGATGGCAATGAAAGCGAAGGAACTGGAAGATTTTAAACGCGAGCTTTGTTCCGCCGACGCCTTCATTTTTGAAGACGCGCATTTCCTGCAACGCAAGAAGGTCATGCAGGAGACCTTGCTCGGCGTGGTAAAATGCCTGGAGGCAAAAGGAGCCCGGATTATTTTTACCTCTTCCTTCTCTCCCCGCCAGATGAAGGATATGGACGACGAGTTGCTGTCCCATTTTTGCTCGGGAATCCTAGCGAATATGGAGCGGCCCGACCATGAAACTCGGCGGGAGATCTTGCGCCGCAAAGCGAAGAGTTATCAGGTAACGTTGCCCGACGAAGTCTGCGAGCTTGTTTCCGGAAAATTGTCCTCCGATATCCGCAGTCTCGAAGCTTGTCTCAAGAATATGATCTTCAAGGCGAGATTGCTAAATTCCGGCCTTACTATTGATCTAGCCATGGAAACCATGGCCCAGTTTTCGGAGACCGCCGCTCCCCTCGATATGGAAAATATCGTCCGTCTTGTCTGCGAAAGTTTTGGTCTGACCAGAACGCAACTCTGCTCCCGCTCGCGGCGCAAGGAATACGTGCAAGGCAGAAACACGGCGTTTTATCTGGCCCGCAAGCATACGGACATGAGCCTCGAGGAAATTGGTTGCGTTTTCAATCGCCGTCACTCCACCGTAGTGCGCAGCATAACCCAGGTGGAACAGGAACTGGCGTCGGAATCGCGAGCCGGGCGCCAGATTGCCAGGGCCGTGTCGCTTATCGAGCGCAAATGCGGCCTCGATGGCCGCTGACTCCAGGATCCGGGAGCGACGCCATAATTAATAGTCGTCGCTCCCGGTTCGGCGCGACTTCTCGCCCCGCGCTTGCCCGCCGGTCGATAAACTTTTCCGCTCATATCCGGCGGAAATCCTGATTTTATATATTTCGCGCTTGCCAAATACCGCCATTAAGCCTACTATTTTTTACGGAAAGCGAGCGCGACATCCGTATTCCCGCCAGCGGCCGGTCGTACGGAAATATCTTTATTTTAGACAAAACCGGATCTTCTGCCCGTTTCGCGCGAATCGGCGATTCCCGCGATATCGATCGCGATTACCTGATTAATTTTTTATCGGCGAGCCAAGCCGGCGGGATAGGCTCGCGCGACGACGACGCTCCAATCGTCCGGACGCGGGAGAGGCGCGATGGGCAGTTTCATGAAAGGCATGACTTTCACCATGGAGGGGCAGGAATACGAAGTCCTGGGCGAAGGCACTTCCGATCCATCCTCCTGCATGGTTTACGTTCTCCGTAAGGAAAAAGAGACGGCCGATCCTCAAACATTGCGGATGTGGAAGGCCGAAGCCAAGCTCGCCCGGGGCGACATCATGATCAGCGGTTACGCCGACGACGCGAAAGCCCCCGAAAAACGCGACAGATTTTATCCGCCCATAGTTGATCCGCTTGAGCAAATCGCCGAGCTGAAAAAAAGAATTCAGGCCATCGAGCGCCGCAGGCTTTCCCTGCTAAAAGTAGATGATCCCAGGGGCGCGGTGTTGCTCCAGGATAATATCGTCAGACCAAACAAACGCTTCGATGTATGGAATTACACCCGCGCTTCCGGCGATTCGGCTAAAAAATCCCGGCCGCTTCAATATATTAAACTTCGCGGCGTAGCCCTTGCCATATCCGCTCCCGGCGGTCAGACCGAATTTTTTCTATTCAATATCGGAGATCAGCTTCAGCCTTGTTGCCGCATAAGCGGAAATTCCCTTTCGTCCGAAGGCAAAATTAAATTGAACTTGTCCTCCCGTCTGAAAACTACCCAGGGAAAACCATCGAAGCTGTTTCCGGCCGATCATGGCGGGGGTTTAGAACTCGACGTGGAATTGCGTCTTGAATGCGACAGAATCTCCGGAGAAACGCTCATCGGGGCCAATATTTCCCGCGCGGCCTTTATCCGCGAGGTCAACGGCTCATCCGCGGTCTTAAGCGAGCTGACATTTCCGGAAATGGGCGATCGCAAAATTTCCATCGAAGGAATCTGCGTCGATATTTATACCGATGGCCCGGATTTGCTCTAATCTCTCCGCCATTACGCTATGTCCCTTTCCCCCGGCGAAAATTTTGTTAAATTGATAAAATCTTCCCGGCCGGGAGACGGCTTGCCGGAATTTGTCGTCGCCTGCCCCGGCGTCCTGACCCTGCTGGAGAAGGCCCGCGATATCCCCGCGGGCCCAAAAGCTTATCATTCCGGTTCGGTCCTGATCCATCTGGCCCGCTGCATGAACGAAACCGCCGGAGATCACATGGCCGTGTGGATGGCCCTGTGTCACGACTCGGGCAAGCTGACCACACCCGCCTCCATGCTGCCGCACCATTATAATCATGAGAGTCGCGGCGAGGCAGTGATTAAAATCTGGGTCAAAAATCTTGGGCTGAATGAGCGCTTCCTGAACGCCGGGCTACTCGCCGCCGAAGAGCATATGAA
>CAMWPE010000148.1 GCA_947176055.1 uncultured Desulfovibrio sp. | reverse complement strand
ACATTCGCGCAGTGAGGCGGGCACGCGTCGGCAAAGTCGCCGCCGCCGGCCGTGACAGCTTTGAACGCGCTGCCGACACTGAATGATTTTCTGGATTACCTGGGCAGGGCGTCGCCGGCCCCGCGGCTGGTTTTGTTTCGCGATCTTGCGGACTGGGAAAATACGCGGGCCTGGGTCTTGGGCGAAAATTACAGGGAGCTGACTTTCGCTTCCCTCTTGCCGGCCGGCCGCGTCCTGCCTGACATGATCGCGATTTTGCGCCGCCTGGAAGAAGAGGCGGACAAAGCCCGGACGGGACTTTTCGCTACGGGACTGGACCGGCTCCTTTGCCTTTTGGATGCCTCCCTGCATGAGCAGGCGGTCTATCAGCTTGCGCGCTGGCTGGAGCGGGGGAGCGGGCGCGATATATTGATTCCGGCGCGCCATTCTTCCCGTATTGCCGGAGATCTGAAAAAATACAGCGGTTCCCACCGCCTGAAAGAAGGCTTCCGCGTCGCGGTAATCGATGGAGAGGACGATTGGCCGGAAACGCGGATCGGGCTGGTAAGTCCGGAGCTGGAGCCAATATACGGGCGACTATTTGGTCCGGTCTATACCTTGCCCCAGTTCCTGGCTTCGCGGGAGGGGTCTTTGCCCGTCGATAAGCCATGTTTTGTTCTTCTGGATTCGCCCTCCTGGCCTGTTGCCGGGGTCAATCCCGATCTTCCGCAACATTTCGAACTTGGCCGGACGCTAAATGAACTCTATGAGGACAAGGTCGACGGCTTGTCCGCGGAGGCCATGCGACGACTTTTAAATTTCGCGGAGAAAAAAAACTTCGCGGGGAGCAATTTTCCGAAAATACCGGACCGGGCTATTTTAAAGAATTTTTTCGGGGACGAACGGCCGGAGGTCGCCATTCTGCGGCGATGGCGGAATTTGAGTCCGCCGGAGCGGGAGATTCTCTTCCGGGCTTTGCCGGGAATCCGCGCGAAAGATCCGGATTCTCCGGTTAGCTATTTGAGCGCGATTCGCGACCTGCCGGAAGCTAATCCCGGCAATTTTGAGCGGGCCTATGTTGAGGCCTGGACTATTGACAATCCCGCCTGGGCGGAAGAAAGACTGGCCGCCATCCGGAACGCGGGCCTGGAAAATTTCCTTCCGGCTATCGAATTGTTCGCGGCCCGGAGCAAAAACGAGCCTTCCGGAAAAATCGCGCCCTGGCTAAACTGCGGAACTTTGCCCGAAAAAGCCGAACTTTTGCGCCGTTGCCGGTGCGACGGCGCGACTCGCGCCATTCTGGATGTTTATCCCGAGCTGGCCGCCTATCTGGCCGCGGAGCCGGATATCCTCGATGGATATTTTATGGCTTATCGCGAGCTGGCGGTCCGGAATGAGCTGAATGAGGACTTTATGAGGCGCCAGGCGGAAGCGAGGGACAAAATACCAGGCTTTCCGGCGCGGGACACCCTTTTGCAAAGTTATATGGACGACGGCGCCTTGCTGGTAGTCGATGCCCTCGGAGCGGAGTGGTTGCCCATGCTTTTGCGCTTGTCCCGGTCGATGGGGTTAAACGTAGCTTCGGCGGCCGTCGGTCGCGCCGCGTTGCCGACCATAACAAGCAAAAATATTTTCCAATGGCCGGAGGAGCGCCGGTTGCCGGATATCAAAAGCCTGGACAATGTGGGGCATAACGGCGTCGAGGCGCACGAGCGCCGGTCGGTCGAAGAAAATTTCGCGGCCATGCTCGAGGTTCCAGCTCGGATTTGCGCCGAAGTAAAAAAGGCCTTGCTCGATTTTCCGTTGGCGGTAGTGACCGGCGACCACGGAGCCAGCAGGCTGGCGGCGCTCGCCCTGGAGAAGAGCGGATTTGCCCGCAAACTGGAGCCGCTCTCCGGCGATTGCGCCGCGCGTTATTGTATAAACGGCGGGACGCGAAACGAGGCGAAGAATCTGACCGCATCCCTGGACGGGGAATATCTCTGCGTTAACAACTACGACTATTTTTCCAAAAGCGGCCGACGAAGTTTCGCCATGCACGGCGGCGCGACGCCGGAGGAGTGGCTTGTCACGGTCGTTGTTTTTTCCTCTAGCGAGCCGCCGCGGCCCGCGCGACCGAAAGCCCCGCAGATGACCGAAGACCCCGATTTTGATTTTTAGGGTCGCCGCTGATGGCGCGGGAAGCGCCGGCTCCCGATCCGGACAGGGAAGTCGCGAACCTTTATCCCCCGTTTTGACATTCAAATCGGCGATTAATTTCATTAGACGCGAGAGCTGAAATGGCGGACGAAAAGAAATTGCGCGAGTTTTTCCCCGAGACAACGGTATATAAGGCGCCGGATATTACGGCCATGTTCAAGTCCGCTTCGATCCCTTCCTTTATGCGCGACTGGATATTGAAAAAGAAGGCCGGCGCGAACGGAAGAATTAGCGATATGACCGGATTGCAGGAATACGTCTCCGCTATTGTGCCCAACAGGGACGCGCTTTTGGCGCTGAAGGACGAAGCCCGCGAATTGGGCGCGAGCCGCAAGTTTTTGACCCGCATCGAAGTCGAGTTCGACTCCCGCGCGGACAATTTCACTTTCGCCATTCCGGATCTTGGTCTGCGGCATAGCGACACGCTGATTCCCGGCCATGTCTGGGACCGGATAAAGAGCGAGGTGATAGCTACCGGTTGCGGCTGGGGCCTTGTCCAGCTGGGTTATCAACCTCCGGGTCAGGGCCATAAAAACGGGCATATTCTCCTCCATTCCTACCGCAATTTTTGTCCGTACAAGGTTGATCTCGCGGCATTCAAGGAAGCGCGGGCGGCGTTCTCCGCGCGGGAATGGCTGGAGATAATTTTTGGGGCGCTGGATTACAATCCCCATGCTTTTGAGGACGACAGGCAAAGGATTACGTTTTTGAGCCGCATCCTTCCTTTTGTGGAGGCCAGGCTGAATCTGGTGGAACTGGCGCCCAAGGGGACCGGCAAATCCTACATATTTGGCAGGGTGGGCAAATACGGCTGGCTGGTGAGCGGCGGGACCGTCAGCAGGGCGAAACTGTTCGGCGATCTCAACGGCCGCGCGCCCGGGATGATCGCGAGCAACGATTTTGTGGCTCTGGACGAGATCCAGTCGATCCAGTTTAGCGATCCGGGCGAATTGCAGGGCGGGCTGAAGGCCTATATGGAGAGCGGCGAAGTTACCGTGGGCAAGACAAGGATTACCGGCAAAGCGGGCGTGATCCTGCTGGGCAATATCCCCGCCGAGGATATGGACGAGTCAAAGGATATGTTCAAGGTCCTGCCCCCCATCTTCCATGAATCGGCGCTTCTGGATCGTTTTCACGGTTTTATTAGCGGAAAACACATCCCGCGCATGAATCAGGACATGATCCTGAGGGGCTGGGGACTGAACAGCGAATATTTCTGCGAGATCCTGCACAAACTGCGCGAGCCCGCGGAAGCCTTGCGCTTCAGATCCATCGTGGAGAGCCTGATCTCGCATCCCGCGAACGCCGACACAAGGGACACGGAGGCGGTTTTGCGTCTCTCCGCCGCGTGGTTAAAGTTGCTTTTTCCCCATATAAAAAGCGCGGACGATATTTCTCCGGAGGAATTTTCCAAATGGTGCCTGGAGCCGGCGGTCAATATGCGCTCCATTATCCGCAAGCAGCTGGCCCGGATCGATCCCCTGGAATACGGGAGCAAGCAAATGGCTTCTTACGAGGCCGCCGGTCGCTGATATGGCCGGAAGACGCGCTAAAAGATGCGCCTGGTGCGGCCGGGAGCCGTTGAAAAAAATTGAAATCGCTTTGAGCAAAAAGCTGCTGGATTTTGATCCGCCTCTTCTTTTGTGTCTTTCCTGCCTGGGGGAAGAAACGAAGTGCGACGAGGAAGAACTGAAATATCTCGCGGAGCGATTCAAGGAGGAAGGATGCGGGTTGTTTAAATAAATTCGCGAATCCAGGCGAATAGGAATACGGCGGCTTAAAAGAAAAAAGGCGGCGCGTTTACACAGCCTATGGAATGTTTAGTTGGCGTCCTCAAGGGGATAAAATGTTTTTCATAACGTAGTGAATTTATATGATTTATCACATGGAATAAATTTTATACCCACAAAAATGCCTACAAAATTGAAATATTTCAAAATACCTCGCTGGCCCTTATTGGATATGAAATTTGAGCGAAGTTATAATCCCCTCATGGAGTGATTTTATAGAGGTAACAGCCGAATCCGGGATCGTTTTGGATCAATTGTCAGCAAAGCGCCCGCTTCAAGCTCCGCACGCATTTGCCGTAAAGCACGGATTATTGCATTACCTGCTGCTTCAGGGCTTATATCGTTAGCTCGAAGCTGAATGACGCTTGGCTTGCTGCTCTTGCTGTGGGCAAGTAATGTGCTGAAATCCAGGTCATGAGTGAAGACGATAAAACCATTCTCACGCGCGTAGGACATGATTTCACTATCAGGCGCATTTGGCGGCCCGAAATCAAGCCAATGCATAGCCTCTATGTTATTTGCCTGAAGAAATTTCATCCAGCGGGGTGAGATATTCATGTCCAGCAAAAGCTTCATGCTTCTTCCAGGGCATACTCGCGTTCTTCCGCTAGCCATGCGGCGTATTGCAAAGCTTGGGAAATGTCTTCGGGTTCAAGATAAGGGTAATCGGCGAGGATGGCTTCTTGGGATTTGCCAGATGCCAAGAGGCTTAGTATCATACTGACGGTTACCCGCATACCGCGTATGCAGGCTTTGCCGCCCATGATGGTGGGATTTTGGGTGATGCGATTAAACATAATTTATAAATTTAAAAATATTATATTATTGGAGACTGGACTTTGTTAAGTATGGGTAAAATACCATGCTGCCTTTGATATTCATTCATCCAACTTCGCTCAATCTTGTGAAGCTTGATCTCTTCAGCGGGAAGATAATGGAACCATATAGCGCGTCCATTTTCCGTTGGCATTGTTTTATTGGGATCGCTTACATGCTGTTGAAAACGGTTATAAAGATTTTTTGTAAGACCAATGTAAAGAATAAAGTCATTTCCAGATGTAAGAACATAACATCCAGATAATTTTGGAATTAATAGACCATTGCGAATATTAAAAGGAATCTTGTCTATAGGTTGTGGAATAAGGGAGGAAACATTCATATTTTCACATCATTTATATTAATATCACTTTGAGATTTATATAAAGAAGTCACCAATTCAGCATTTATTTTACCTAAGGCTCCAGTATTCAAGCCGCTTGCTTTTCCACCTTTTGTCCAAAAATCTGAATGTCCAATTCCAGCCGCCACACTTTCAGCATTATCGAATGCATGTTCTAATAACTTTTTCATAGTTGGTACGGTAAAATCTTGCTTATCCCGCAATTTTTGAAAAAAAGGAATGGCAAACATACAAAAAAGAAATACGCCATTATATTTATATAGCACACTAGTAGATTCATCTCCAATTACATCGATAATTGCTCTCCAATAATTTTCAAATATTTTATGTTGCTTTTTTTCATCCATATGTTCTGCTTCTAATGGATTATCAGCAACTAAAATATACTTCTTAATTGCTTTAACAAAACTTTTTTGATTGATAACTCCTTCTTTAGATTCTGTATTAGCCATTTTTATTTTATTTTTCCATGGGCTAGTGAGAGATGAATTCAAGTAATCAATATATCCTAACGCCTTGGAATCTTCTGATTTTTGTACTGAATTTAAAATCCACTTAGGTAAAGAAGGCATTTTTTCAACATCTATTTGGGAGGATAATCTGGCCTTAATTCTTTGAGCCACCCCTTCTTCAACACTCTTTTGAGTCGTATTAACAATCAAAAAATGACACATCTGTTCTATTTCATTTAAATTAACACCAATATTTACTGGAATTTCAAATTCAAGAACACGCTGATCTTTTTCAGCCGCTAATTTTAAACCTTCAATTCTGTGCTGTCCATCAACTATATTAAAAGACCCAATTTCATTAGTATCAATTTCTATGGTATTATTACTTGGGTTAAATTTAATATCTTTTTCTGTTGCCATAAAAATACTTGTAGGAAGAAAAACATCGCGAGTATCTTGACCTTTAATGATATAATCTGCAATTTTTTTTGCCCTGCTTTTATTAAGTAAACGCTGATATCCTTTCTCATTGGCATTTTCTGGATCAAGTCGTTCGATGCTATAAAATCCAGGTTGCATAAAATCAGAAACTTTAAGAGATGTGGCAAAAAGAGTTAAATTTCCCTGTTTAACTAAAG
>CAMWPE010000147.1 GCA_947176055.1 uncultured Desulfovibrio sp. | reverse complement strand
GCCGCAGACCTTGAATTTATTAAAAAAAACCGGATCCAGGGTTTCAACGGGAGTCCTTTCCGCGGAAGCGGGAGGCTTGATATCGACGCCAACGACGCTCCGGATACTGGAACAATCCGGCGGCAGGGCGATATCGCCCATTTTTGCCCATGACATGGCGTGATCGCCGATCTTGCCGAACATGGCCTCCATCGTCTTCCTATATTCCCGGTTGTCCCTGCATTCGCGTAACTTCGGTCCAGTCCCTATCTCATTCAAACAATCGGTAAGCGCCGAACTTATAGCGCCTTTCAGGGAAGACGCCGGAATATATGGGCGCATGGTGAATGGATTTCGGATAAAAGGCAGAAGTTCCGCCTTGTTCTCAATTGTCCGACTCTTTTGCAAAAGACTTTTCCCAAGAGACGCCGACGATATCCGGATCCGGCCGCGAGCGAAGGCGCTCAAATCCGGCGACGCGTTGAGGGCGCGACGCAAACCGGCCATATCGCCTTCGTCCAGCGCTTTCGCCGCTTCCGGCCTTTCGCTGTTGGCGGCAAGCCAGCCGCTGGTATCGATTAACACTGCCTCATAATCGCCTCCCGCCGCTTCGCGGATGACGTAATCCAGAGGCGTAAATTGTTCGCCCCCGCCGATATGCACAGGAGTCAGAACTTCGATTTGATAGGCGTAAAAGCCGTCTTCGCGCCAAATTTTCATGAGCGGATCTCCCGGGACAGGCGGCAGGGCGCTGAAAATGGTTGCGTTATCTGGACGATGGCCGGATCGGCGTTGAGATTCCTCAATACGAAGGCGCCCTTCGGCATTTCCTTAAGGATCGCGCCTTCCCTCAACATGAGAAAAGGTTTTTTGAATGGATTTTTATGGCCCGGAGCGGTCTTGCCTCGCTTTACCTCGAGCCGGTAATAACCGTCCAGTCCGTTCATATCCGGCGCCGCGCAGACGGACAACAAAAGCCGGGCGTCCATCGATCCGGGATCGGCGAGGGAAAGGCTGGACTCATCGAAATTATTATCCCGCGAGACTTCGAACTGGCCGTTGCCGGAACTGGCGTCGCGGCCGAAACCCCATTGGCCAATTAACTGGAGATACTTTAAAAGCCAGTCCGGATCATCCGTTTTCCCGTAGAGGTGAAAGCGCGTTTCCGGATCGAAATATGTCAGTCTCCGGAAAAAAAGTTGACCCTGGGCCGCCGCTCCCGTCGCCCTGTCGATGGCGACATGCGGTTCGAATCCTTGAGCCTGGCCTTTTTTCCTTTCTTTGTCGCCTTCGGCCTGAAAGAGATTGCCCAGGGACAGATCATTTTTAACTTTTTGCCAGGCATCGAGGGAAATCCAGGATTTTTTGCGGAATTTCTTGAATTTTTGCGCGCGAGCGAATTCCCGTTCCGCCGGCGGCAACTTGTCAATTTCGTCGTCGGCGAATTTCGCTCCCGGAGGCGCCGGAGGCAAGACGGGCATAGGCAGGCAGTTTTCGGCCATGACCGAAGAGAGGACAAAAGGCGGTCGACCGGCTTCGAAGGCGGCGATCAATTCCCGGCAAAAGGCGTCGCCCTCCTTCTCCGCGGCGTAGAGGCAGACGAGACCGTTAAGCGTGTCGCTGTTCAGTCTGTCCGCCCAGGGCGAGACGGGCGTTATTATAAAACGGAAAATGGCCATGGAGAACCTCGCGGCTAAAATATTTTGATTCCGTCCAGATTCTCATACCGCAATTGTTCGTCCACATGGATGTCCAGAAAACGGACTTCCCCGCAACCGCGCGAGCCGCTCCCGCCCAGCGCGTCCAGCTCGACCATCCTCATGCCCTTGAACAGCCAGTCGAGCAAATCTTCCTTGTCGCCTTTATAAACGCGAAAGCCAAGATTGAAAGCGAACTTCACGCCCGCCGGAACCCGCTCGAGGGGTCGGGGATTGGCCACGCCAGTCCGTCTATCGATGCTGTTTTCGTATTTGATTTCCATGGGCAATTCGCCCTTTTTGAAAAGCTCAAGGTCTTCGGGCGCGAGCAAGGAGTCGCGGACAAGCAGGCGCGTCGGGCCAAGGTTGCCTTCAGTCGATACGGAGCCGGAAACGCCGAAGATGACGCAGATGGGACAACCGGCCTTGCCGCATTGGCAAGGTTTGCCTTTTTCAAGGGATTTGCGCGTTTCGGGTCGCTCGCCCATGAGCCGGGCCTCGAGCAGGGAGCGCATTTTCCCTTTCAGGGACGAGCCCGGGATGTACGGCGCGTTGTTCAAAGGATTTTTCACGATGGGATTGTCCAGACCGCCGATCTCCACGGCGTCCTTGCCCGCGCCTATATGCAAGCCGGATTGCAGGAGAATTACACCGCTGATTTTGTGAATTGTGATAAGCTCCATGAAAGCAATCTCCATTAACCGCCGGAATGTTTGCCGGACGGAGTTGGCGCCCCGAAAACGCCTTATTATTTGTCTCTCAAACCGTTGCCGTAACAGAATCCAACGACAGCCTCGAAATAGAGCAGAAAGGCTTTAAAATCTTTTTCTTCATGGATCTGGTCGACATTGTCCCAAATCCATTCGCGAAAACTGTCCGGAACGAGATCCCGTTTGTAGGCGTAAGCGGATTTCGCCTTGAGGAGTTTGATCATGGGCAGAATTTCGCTAAAAGTCTTTTTCTTTTCCGCGCTGTTCAGCCAACGCGTCTCGAGCCTTTTTACGTCGCCGTAAAAGCGACGAAGCTGGGCGGAGTTGATGATTTTTAGCTTGCCGGCGCGCGGATCGCTTTTGGGCACAAATTTGTCGGCCCATATTTTGGCCTCCTTGTCCACAAGCTCCGGATTGATCGCCCCGTCTTTAAAATATTCGAATTTCGGCATATAAGAGCCTCCGTTTACGATGTTCTGGTCCGGTAAATCGCCCAGGAAATGCCCATTTCCGCGGCCATGAATTTGTCTTTGTCGTTGACCAGTTTTTGCAACTCCGTCTTTCCGGCTTTAAAATCGTCTCCCGGCTTCCAGTTCCGGGCGAGATCGTATTGAAAATGGGAAAGATACATGGCGTTTTTCGCAAGATCGCGCCCAGCGTAAAAACCCTTGCATTGGCGCGCGTAGCCGAGCAACCGCCGCAAAAAACCCGACGTTATTAAACCTTTTTCGCGCCATGACGCGAGCTTTTCGCCAAATTCCAGCGATTCCCTCGCTTCGCGCCAACGCGCCGAAGAGCCGAAAAGCGTGACGGCGTTTTTATAATCGCGGGCTATTTGATTCCGGCCGGCCGGCGTCGCGTACTCCTTGGATGCCTCCAGGCAATTTTCGGCTTCCTCGCGGACAGCCCGCATAGGCAGGGACGCTTTGATAAGCGGCAGCCCGGCCGAAAGGGTCACAGCGGGATTGTCGCCGCTGAATTTGCGGAAATCCGCCGCCATACGCATGGCGAAAGCGATAGCCTGGTTCCATGGACCGATAACGAACACGTCGTCGCCTCCGGCGAACACAATGTACATGTCGGGGAAATGGGAGCGGATTAATTCCGGCAGATAGCCCGCGAAAAAATGATTTAGCATCCTCGCGAGCATGGCGTAGCGGGAGACGCCGAATTTGTCGCCAAAACCGCTGCTAAAGATCATGCCAAGATTATCCACATCGGCCTTGCATACACCCAGGCAGGCTATCGATGTCCAGGAATCGCCGGGTTTGGCCGGAGGAACCAGGGCGCAATCGGCCAGCATGGAAAAGGTCTTGGGAGCGCCCAATTTCCATTCGCCGTCATTAGCGTCAACGATTCGCGCCGTGTCGCCAAATTTCTCCAGATCTTTTTCAGTGACGACCGGTCGCCAGAGCGCGAGAGGGATCGCCGTAAAGACGGTTTCCCCGCGAACAGAAAGAATATTCAACGCCTCCGCGGCGTCCGCGCCGTCCGGTCTTTTGTCGCAAAAGCGAAGACCCAGACCATCGAAAAGCAGATCCGGATATGTCTTGTCGCTTTTGCCAAACTCGCGACCAAAAACTATAAATCCGGCTTTTGGCAATTCGCGCCCAAGTTCCATGAGTTCGCGACATTGACGGCACGCGGAGCGCCCCTCTTCAAGCGAGGCTCCGGGGCGGCTATGACAATAGTCGCATTCGCCAAATTGACCGTAATCTTCGTAGTTTGTCGGCGGGAAAGGCAGTTTGGCAAGGATGCGCGAAAAAGGCCGCAATTTGGCCTTTTCCAGCTCGTCCCCGAACTCGCGAAATTTTTCGCCAAAATTGGCCTGGCTCAAAGCTTCCGGCCTGACGTACAATCTTCCCAGGTTGAGGCGAATAGCGCCCAGGAAATTATCGTATAGCCAGCTTTCCGCTTCTTCCTCCAGCTTGTCCAATACGGTTCGCGTCCGCTCCGTATCCGGCAGAAGCAAGTTAAAACGGCCCCCCGCGTCCATAATTTTCGCGACGGGCGCGAGATCGAGTCTTTCCAGCAGGACGAGCCAGACCGAGCGCGTAATGGCCTGCAAGATAAAAGAGCGGGCGCGCAAGAGCCTAACGGCCCCTCTGTCCGCCGGTTCTTCCCTGCCGAAAATAAAAGCCTGTATGCCGGAAAGATCGCCGCCAAAAAGCAAAAATTTTTCTTCCCCCGCGGGACAGGCCAAAATTGCCTGGGCAATCGCCGCGGTCATGGCTGCATGATCGTAAAGGGACGCGCCGGTCCCCGACGAGCCAGCGGGAATGCACCATAAATAACGCTCGAGCAGGGAGATATAGGAATCGAGCCAGTTTTTTTCGCCTGCGTCGAGGGGCAGTTTCTTTAGCGCGACGGCGAATTTTTCCCATAACGCGGGATAATCGCCTTCCCGCGCGGCGTCCGCGACCGGAAAAAGGGAGTCGTCCGGACCAAGCGGCGCGAGCCGGTAGCGCGTCGGCGGCGCGTCGGCCGGTATTCCCCTTCCTCCCAGACTCGCGTCCGCGAAGATAGAATTTAATCTCGCGTCCTCGCGCTCGCCTTTCGTCCGGTTTTCTTCTTTATCCGCGCCTCCGGCCAGGGACGCGGCTCTGATGATCGCGTCCCGCGCTCTTTTGTCTTCGTCCCCGGATATACCCCAGGTCGCCATGGCGGCGATCCTGCTCCGGGCCGCCTCCAACGCCGGCGGCAAGGGCAGGTCCTGTTCGATAAAGTAGCGGGTATACAGCAAAAATTCGTCCGCTTCGGGACAATCTTCCCGCGGCGAGGCGGGTTGTCCGGCAAGACTGGCGAATAAGCCAATATCGCGCGACAGCGCGCTTATGACAGCCAGATTCATCGCGCTTCCTCTTCCGGCGAGACGCGCCGGAAAATTAGATTTAACAAGCCGCGAATACCCCGCGAACCGGGAAATTTCCCGAAAAAGAGAAAATCTTCGCGGTTTCCGGTCCGTTTTTCAGCCCTGATCGCGAAAAATCCGCGAAGGCGGAAAAACGTGTCCAGCGGGACGATTCGCCGCCCAATACGAATAGGTTATATAATCTTCCGAAACTTTATAATACTTGCCGGATCCTCGCAAGCTCGCCGCGAAAAGAGACCAACTCTATTCGCGAGGGGAATTGACGCGTCAATATATTAGTTCCAATCTCCCAAGACCGAAACTCGTCTGTTTCCCCAGATGGGCGATTTCCGCGAAGCGCAGAAAATTCGCGAAAGGGGCCAGATCTCCCTCGTACTCGACGCTTCCCATAAGGCCGCCAAATCTCATGGCCGCGTCCTGTCTAGACGAATAGCGCGTCCAGTCCCGCCAGCTTAAGTCGTCTTTCATCGCGCGGATCGCGAACGCTTTTTCGCGCAAACGCTCGTACAGGTCGCGCTCTAGCCTGAAATCTTCCCCGTCCAGAAGAGCGAGGGCCCTTAACCGGCGCAAGACAAGATGAAAGAGATCGACAAATTCAAGTTTCGCGGAAAAACGATTTTCCGATTTATGCCGGAGCGGCGTCGCTAAACGAATAGCGATCTTGTCGCCGAACTTCTCAGCGACGGCCGGTAACGGCCATAATACTCGGGGCGCGGGAATAGTCAGATTATCGTTTTCCGCGTCGTAAAGAGACTCGCCTTCGCATTCGACCTTATCGAGCGCGAATTTCCCCGGAGGATCGAATCGGCCCATTCCCTTTTCTCCCGCGGCTCGTATAGCCTGGACGAAAAAAGGCAGATATTCGAGCGCGTAGGAAAATAATTTCAGGCCAAAGCCAAAACGCTCGCCCGCTATGTAATC
Source organism: uncultured Desulfovibrio sp. (assembly GCA_947176055.1). GTDB lineage: Bacteria > Desulfobacterota > Desulfovibrionia > Desulfovibrionales > Desulfovibrionaceae > Desulfovibrio. Next base: position 86 of record CAMWPE010000147.1, on the reverse strand, counting down.
GCGGCGGTCGTCCGGATCCGGCTCGATGCAGAAAGGCGGCGCCCCCGGCAACGCGCCGCGCGGCAAAGGTTTGAACACGCGCGGGA
>CAMWPE010000146.1 GCA_947176055.1 uncultured Desulfovibrio sp. | reverse complement strand
TATCACCAGCATTTCGCCCGGTTCCAGGCTTCTCTCATATTGGGCCCCGACCAGATCAAAAGCGCAAGTTTCCGAGGCGAACACCGGACTAATTCCTAAACGGCCAAGCGCGAGAGGATGAAAACCGTGCGGGTCGCGCACGGCTATCATCGTGTCGCCCGATATTATTAAAAAGCAGTACGCGCCGCGCAGTTTTTTGCAAGCCTTCATAACGGCTTCCGGGAGAGAAGCGCTTTTCAGCGCCCGCGCCAGCAGGTGCAGGAAGACTTCGCTGTCGTTGCCCGTAGAGAAAATCGCGCCGTCGTTCTCCAGCTCCGCTCTTAATTCGGACGCGTTGACCAGATTGCCATTATGGGCTACGGCGATATCTTTTCCCTTAAAACGGGCGATTAAGGGTTGAGCGTTTCTGGCGGAGCTTTTGCCAGTGGTCGAATAACGCGCGTGTCCGATGGCGATATCGCCTGGCAGGGAATCCAGCGCGCTTTCGGAAAAAACGTCCGGGACAAGCCCCATGCCTTTGTAATCGCGCATGACGCCGTTATCGATTGTCGTTATGCCCGCGCTCTCCTGGCCGCGATGCTGTTGGGCGTATAAACCGAAATAGGTTAGACGCGCCGCGTCTTCATGCCTATAAATACCAAACAGCCCGCATTCATGAATGATCATTTGCTTTCTTTTTTATTCTTTAGAATTAATTGAAGATGCGCTATCCTGTTCTCAATGACGGCGGGATTGGGATAAGTTTTTTTCGCTTCGAGGAATTGTTCTATGGCGCTCTTATAATTTCCCAGCTGTTCCAGAGCGTCACCCCTTAAATAACCGGCCATGCCGAGCGCGTTTTCGTCAGGTTCGGCGTCCAGAATTTGCTGGCAGAGATCCGCTACGTCCTGCCATTTTTCCTGCGCGATATTTACGTCCGCGAGGTCAAGCATGCAATAAATTTTCTCATGCTCGGGAGCCGGCAAACCCAGGCACTGATTTAAAGTTTCCTCCCCCGCCGCGAAATGTCGCAAACCGAACTGGGATGCGGCTAGTTGCCTGTAGCCGTTAATTCTTTGCGTCTCTGTTAATCCGCCCAGATCTATATAAACGCTCCACGCTTTGACAGCCGTGTCATAATGTCGCAAATCGAAATTGTATTTCCCGATCAGCGGCAAAATTTCAGCCTCGCGCGACTCGTTCTCTTCGTATTCGACAAGCATTACATCCAGGCATTCCAGCGTCGCGCGAGGTTGCGGCGAGTTGTGGTTTATCGCTTTAATAAGCAGATTCCAGGCTTCCCATCTTTTTTCGGGATCGCGCTCCTCGCGCAAAAATCTTTCCGCGAGCCTTTCGCAGAGAGGCATATTGCCTTCCAGCAACGCTTCTTTAGCCATTTCGAGATCATCCGCCAGCAAAGCGCGCCTGTCGCAACCGCATATGGATATGCCAAGAAGCGCGACAATGCAAATGGTTCCAAAAGCCTGATAAAAAGCGTTTTTACTCATCCGCTTCGGCATCGTCCCCTTGCTTCTCCGGCTCCGCGGGCTTCCCCGCGATTTCAATATTCTTCTCTTCCTCCTCCAGCGCGTCCATTATTTCCTTCGCTTCCGCCTGCTTGCTTTCTTCCACCTTGTCAAAACCTACGACTTTCGCCCCTGGATCCATCCTGACTATTATAACTCCCGAAGTAGCCCTGCCTTTGCTACCAATTTCGTCCACGCCCACTCTCACTACCTTGTTGGCCGAAGTTAGCAAAACCAGACTATCGGTATCCCTCACGGGCATCGCGCCGACTACCTGGCCGGTTTTCGCGGTGACCCGGAAATTTATAATACCCTTGCCGCCTCGGCTCTGGGATCTATATAAATCGACCCGCGTTCTTTTGCCGTAGCCATTGGCGGAAATGGACATTATTTCAGTCGTCTGATCGTCTTTCTTTAAATCTACTCCCGCCACCACTTTATCCTGACGACGCAAGCCGATCCCTTTTACTCCGGCCGCGGCCCGCCCCATTGACCGGATATCGTCGCAGGAGAAACGGATGGCGAACCCGTCGGCCGTCGCGATTACCATATCGTTGTCTTTGCCTATCAAACGAGCGACCACTAGCTCGTCGTCTTCCTTAAGCCCTACGGCCATTACGCCGTTTTTGCGACAGCGCGCGTAGAGGGATGCGGCGCTCTTCTTTACCATCCCCCCCCTGGTTATAAACATAAAATATTTATCGTCGGAAAATTCGCGCAAGGCGAGAGCCGTTGTTATCCATTCTCCCTCTTCCATGGGCAACAGATTATTTATATGCGCTCCTTTGGCCGTTCTGCTTCCTTCCGGAACCTGGTGCGCCCGAAGTTGATGCATCCTTCCCTTGTTTGTGAACAAGCAAAGATATTGATGATTGGTGGTAGTCAAAAATTCCTGCACATAGTCGTCTTCGGCCACCTGCGCGCCGGCTATACCCTTGCCCCCCCTTTTCTGTTGCTGATAATTCTCGAGGCTTGTTCTTTTTATATAGCCGCGGCGCGACAAGGTAATTACAACTTCGTCGTCCGGTATGAGGTCCTCAATATCTATATCGTCTATAGCTTCCTGTATAATCCGGGTTTTTCTTGGTGTGGCGAAAGTCTTTTTGAGATTCTCAATTTCTTTTTTTATCTCTTCTTTTAATATCTCCGGGCGACCCAGGATGGATTCGTAAAATTCTATACTCGCGAGAACGTCTTTATATTCGCTAGCGAGCTCCTCCCTCTGCAATCCGGTGAGTCTCTGCAGACGCATATCAAGAATCGCCCTGGCCTGAACCTCGGTAAAGGCGAATTGCTCCATCAGCCCTTCGCGGGCCTTTTCTGGACTGGAGGACGAACGAATCAAGGCGATAACGGCGTCTATATTGTCGATCGCCTTTCGCAATCCTTCCAAAATATGGGCGCGGAGACGGGCTTTTTCCAGATCATAACGCGTCCTGCGAATGACCACTTCTCTCCGGTGATCGAGAAAGCAGGACAAGGCTGTCTTCAGATTCAGCAACACAGGCCGATTATCCCGCACGGCCAGCATATTTATGCCAAATCCGTTTTCCAGAGGCGTATATTTATAGAGGGAATTAATAATAATGTCCGGAATAACGCCCCTTTTTAAATCGGCCACTATCCTGATGCCCTTCCGGTCGGATTCGTCGCGCAAATCGGTGATTCCGTCAATCTTGCGATCATTAACGAGAGCCGCGATTTTTTCCACCAACGACGATTTGTTCAAACCAAAAGGTATTTCCGTAATCACTAGGGATTGCAGGCCTTTTTTCCGTTCCTCAAGCTCTATCTTGCCCCGCGTCTTGATGCTTCCGCGCCCCGTGCAGTAAGCGTCGCGGAGTCCTTTGCCCGCGTAGATTGAGCCGGCCGTGGGAAAATCGGGGCCTTTAATATATTTCATCAATTCGTCTATGGAAATATGGGGATTTTCCAGTAAGGCTACGAGACCGTCGCAAAGTTCGCCCAGATTATGCGGCGGGATATTGGTCGCCATGCCCACGGCTATTCCGGAGGAGCCGTTTAACAGCAAATTTGGCACCTTCGTGGGCATTACCGAAGGCTCGGAAAGAGTGTTGTCGTAATTAGGCCGGAAATCAACGGTATTTTTATCGAGATCGTCGAGGAATTCTTGAGCCAGGCGAGACATGCGGACTTCTGTATATCTCATGGCCGCCGGAGAATCGCCGTCTATGGAGCCAAAATTTCCTTGGCCGTCCACCAGAGGATCGCGCATGGAAAAATTCTGGGCCATTCTTACGAGAGCGTCGTACACGGCCGAGTCGCCATGCGGATGGTATTTGCCTATGACATCGCCCACAACGCGCGCGGATTTTTTATGCGGTCTGTTGTAATTATTGCTCAATTCGTACTGGGCGTACATAATGCGCCTATGAACGGGTTTTAGACCGTCCCTCGCGTCGGGCAAAGCGCGACCGATTATTACGGAGAGCGAGTATTCAAGATAGGACTGTCTGAGCTCTTTTTCGATATTAATTTCTGGATGAGCTTCCGGAAGCGTTTCCGCCATTTTTAATCCCCAGGAAATAAACCGCGCGATCGCGGCGAAAATGTGTGCGAAACGGGCTTATAGTCGAGTCGCGTTTTTTTGATCTCGAAAAACCGGATCCTTTCGGCGAGTTGGCGTCCTAACCGCCAAAACCGAATCTGCCCAGGCAATACAAACCCGCGAGGAGCAACGCTTCTCCCGCGCAGACCCTGATCACCGCGGACAACAAGGCGCGCGACGACGATCCCCAACGATTGACTATAAACAGAAAAACGAAAATATTGCCGAACAGGATGATAAGAATCGCCGGGAAAAGGGTGGCGTAAGCCTGGGGATAAACCTCCAGCTCAACGGTGAGGACAAGGCAACAAAAGGCGCACGCCAACCAGCCGCAAACGACCGAGAGCCACGCGAGCCAGTTATTTTTTTTACCTATAAATTCCGGCGGCATAAAATTTCGCTTTGTTTAAATATCCAGATCTTCGACGGCCAGGGCGTTGCGTTCTATGAACTCCCGTCTAGGCTCCACCCTTTCGCCCATAAGTTCTTCAAAAGCTTCGGACGCGGCGGATGCGTTTTCGACGGACACGCGCAGGAGAGTGCGATTTTCCGGATTCATGGTCGTAGCCCAGAGCTGTTCCGGGTTCATTTCGCCCAGACCTTTGTATCTCTGGATATTAATGCCTTTTCTAGCTTCCTCAAGCGCGGCTTCCAGAAGCTTGAACAAAGAGTCAATCTTCCGCTCGGAATCTTTTGTCTTTAGGGAAAAAGCCAGGCCGCCGCATTGCTCGACTATATCGGCGAAGAGACGCCAGGTTTTGCGATACAGCCGGGAGGAGAAGAATTCCTTGCCCCGCCTTGTGTAATGCCCGCCTTTGCTTACAAAACCGGCGAACAGTCTCTCCACGCCTTCGTCGGAGTCCAGTTCCTTTTCAAGTTTTGCCTCGTAATTATGGTCGGCGAGCCACTTGCCAAAATCGCTTCCGGCGTCGCCGACCATTTCCACAAAATTACCCTGTTCTATGAGCATGGGAGCGGAGACAAGCGCGAAAAAGAGATCCGCCGGCAAACCGCCGGATTCGGCTTCCTTGACCTTCATTTCCAGATTTTCAATATTTTCCAGGAATTTTATCAGGGATTTTCCCGCGAATTTTTTGCCATTCGCGGCCACAATCTCCGCGTCCTGACTAATTCGCGAAAGAAGAAAGCTATTTAGCTCCGCGTCATCCTTGATGAATTTCTCGAACTTCGCGTTGTGAGCCCGATAAAGCGGGGGCTGGGCTATGTAGATATAACCCTGTTTTACCATCTCCTCATAGCGGCGGAAGAAAAAGGTAAGCAGGAGTGTGCGGATATGGGCTCCGTCGACATCCGCGTCGGTCATGATGACGATTTTATGATAACGCAATTTGTTTAAATCCAGATCTTCCTTGCCCAGACCCGCGCCCATGGCCGTAATCAGGGCTTTAACCTCGCGATTGGCCAGCATTTTGTCAAAACGGGTTCTTTCCGTATTGAGGATCTTGCCGCGCAGGGGAAGTATGGCCTGGTTTTTGGGATTGCGTCCCTGCTTGGCGGAGCCGCCGGCCGAATCGCCCTCGACAATAAACAATTCCGATTCTTCGGGATCCTTGCTTTGACAATCGGCGAGTTTCCCCGGCAGGGAATTATCCGAAAGGGCTCCCTTGCGCCTGACAAGCTCCTTGGCGCGCCTGGCCGCCTCCCGCGCCTTGGCCGCGTCTATGGCTTTGTCAATGATGGCGCGAATATCGCGGGGATTTTCCTCAAAAAACACGGATAATTTGTCGTACACAATCTGCGAAACATAGCCCGCTACGTCGCTGTTGCCCAGTTTTGTTTTTGTCTGGCCCTCAAATTGAGGACTGGGCAATTTTACGCTCACAATCGCTGTCAGCCCTTCGCGCACGTCGTCGCCCGTAAGGACAGAATCCTTGATTTTCTTCAAAAGCTCCGGCTGGTTTTTTATATAGCCGTTTATGGCGCGCGTAAGGGCCTGCCGAAAGCCCACCAGATGCGTTCCGCCTTCCTGCGTGCGGATATTATTGGCGAATGTAAGCACATTTTCCTTATAGCCGCCGGTGTATTGCATGGCGAAATCCACGTTCACATTGCCCGCGGTCGCGCTCCCTTCGATTACCGAATTAATTCCATTCTGGCCGGAATTAAGATCTTCCACAACCTGGCGCAAACCGCCTCCGGCCTCGAATACGTGCGTCTCGCCCGTCCTTTCGTCATTGCATTCTATGCCCAACCCCTTGTTCAGATAAGCCAGCTC
>CAMWPE010000145.1 GCA_947176055.1 uncultured Desulfovibrio sp. | reverse complement strand
AAGCTGGCTAAAAAAAAGTATATTTATAATTTTTATCTTTTTTATCAGCGATAAAAATAAAACTATCGAAAATTTCCGATCTCTGCTTTAACCAATCGCCATTCGCGTCCGGAGAAATCTCTCTCCACGCCATATGTTTATCGAAAATATCCGCTCTTTCCGAAATAATTTCCAGTTTCTTTTCGCGCGTTAGGTAATCGCCGATATCGCTGTAATAGATTTTCGCGTCGCCGGGTTTTTCCGGATTATAAACAAGGATGGTGATGACGACGGGAGCGCGGGAACCGGAGCCAAATATTTTTCCTCCCTCTTTTCGCGACAATTCGCCGGATGTGCGCTGGTCGCCGCGCAAGTGGAATACGTAAACGCTGGTAAATTCTTTTTGCAGGCATTTGCGGAAACCGGCCGCCGCGTTGCCATCGAGCCAGCCGCCGTTGGTTATAAAGCCGATGACGCCGCCCTGCTTGTCTCTGCGCAACCTATCGGAAGCCCAGCGGAATGCGCGAATATAAGAATCGTAGAGAGAGCCCAATCTACTTGCGTTTGAATTTGCAACATAGGTTTCTTCAATCCTCCTATCCAGTTCCGGATATTTCAGATTTTGGGCGTTGTCGTTGGCCGATTTCTGGCCGGCGGAATACGGCGGATTGCCGACGATCACCCTGATGGGAGCCTTTTCCTCCGCCTCGATAGCCTCGAAATTTTCCTTCAGGAAGGGATAGAGAGACGGATCGCCGGCCGCGGCGGACAGGGCAAAAGTGTCGGTCAGGACAATGCCATCGAAGCGCGTATATTTCGGCGAGCCGGAGACTTCATGATAGACGGACTCGATATTCACGTCCGCTATGTAATAGGGCAGGAGCATGATCTCGTTGCAATGGATCTCGCGCCTGTATTTGCGCTCCAGATCCTTCGGCTCAATAAGGCCGGACTGCAAAAGCCGCGTTATAAATGTGCCCGTGCCAACGAATGGATCAAGGATATGAACGTAATCGTCGGTCAGGCCCAGGTTGAATTCGCGACGCAGAGCCGCGTCGACCGAGCGCAGGATAAAATCCACGCATTCCACCGGCGTATAGACAATGCCCAGCTGCTCGACGGCTTTGGGAAAAGCGACCTTGAAAAAGCTGTCATAGAGGTTTTTTATGACGGTCTGCTTGCCTTTCAGGGTTTTGACCGAACCAAGGTTGCGACGGACGGAGTCGTAAAATTCATTCAGGCTGGCAGCGTCCTTTGCCAGACCGCGGGCCAGAAGCTCGTCGACCATGATCTTCATGGCCCTGGTCACGGAGTTGTTTTCGTCAAAGGCGTAATCCTCGAAGAGCGCCTCGAACACTGGCCCGGTAATCATGTGCTGACCCAGCATTTCGGCGGCCTGTTTTTCGTCTATTGAATCATTAATGGCCTGACGGAGGGACTGAACAAATTCCAGGAATTTGTCGCGAAGCGCGCCGGGCATGGAAACCAGCTCCGCTATCCGGCCAATTATTTGTCTGGCGACGTGACCCATATTTTTAGCCCAGCGTTCCCAATATAGGCGGCAGCCGACCTTCTCGACCATCTTGCCATAAATATGCTTTTCGAGATTATCGAAAAGAGCGGCTTGGGATATCGCCGACGCGCGGCCCGCGGCGTTCCGCTCGGTATCCGTAGGCGGAGTTTCGCCGCCGAAAAACTGACCGGGATCAATCACCACCTTGTCCGGCTTTTTTTCGTTCAGGGCGATGGAATTGATCATGGCCTCGAAGCGGTCGTCGTGGGAGCGAAGCGCGTTCAAGATGCTCCAGACCACGGCGAAGGCCTCGTTGTCGTTTAAGGCTTCCTCCGGAGTCGCCTGGGGATTAACCACGACGGGCGCTATGATGTAACCGTAGCGTTTGCCGTCGGGCTCGTCCCTGCGGAAATTACGCATGACCCGGCCCACGGACTGGACCACGTCGATCTGGGAATCGCGCGGCGAGAGGAAGATCGCCGCGTCCAGCGCCGGAACATCGATGCCCTCGGAGAGACAACGGACATTGCAGAGTATCCGGCATTCGTCCTCTCGCTCCGCGCCGGAGGCGAGCCACGCCAACAATTTACCGCGCTCGCCGCTGTCCATGCCGCCATCGATATGTCTGGACTCCACGCGCAATTTATGCTCCGGCGCGTCCTCGCCGGAAAATACGCTTTCGGCTACGCGGGGCAGGACCGCCGCGACATTTTTTGAGGATGCTGGCTCGCCTTTTTTATCTATATAGGGGCAAAAGGCGATGGCCCTTTTCATGGTTCGCGGATCGGCTCCCCACAGCATGGCGTTGTCCGGCAGGGTCGTGTTTTTGGCCAGGCCGTTGAGGCAACCGGCTATTTTGCTAGCGATATCGAAATTCAGCTCCTTGTTGTCCGGATCCTGAACCTGGGCGCGCAAATCTTTGGGCAACTGGGTCTCGCTGCCAACGGTGAGGATTATCCTTTGTAATCTGTGAGAAGTCCCTTCTCGACCGCGTAGCCGAAGCTGACATGATGAATCTCTCCCCCGTAGAGGGCCTCGTCATCCATGGAGCAGAGTTCGACGTCGCTCTGTTTGGCGCGGGCCTTCGCGTTGTCCGCGTAAACGCGGGGCGTGGCCGTCATATAAAGACGCTTTTTACCGCGAATGAAATCTTTTTCATGGATTTTGGTAAAGGCCGAATGGCCTTCTCGAGGTTTCACCACGCCGGTCGTCCTGTGCGCCTCGTCGCAGATTATGAGATCAAATTCGTGGCGGCGACCCATGGCGGCGGAAATTTTATCTTGCGCTTCTTTGACCGCGTCGATGGACTGGTATGTGGAAAAAACGACGATCCGGCCTTCGCCGCCGTCCTGATCGATGAGCTTCAAATTTTGCAGATAACGGCGAGCGATCTCCAGGGAATCGGTGGTCGCGGGGAGGGCGAGCCCGATGACCGAATCGTCGTCGCCTTTTTTGCGCCGATTGGCAGAGGGATCGGAACATATACAGATGGCGTGGGCTGGCTTTTCCGCGTCGGCCATCCAGTCGTTTAAAAATTGATTTACCAGTGAAATCGAGGGGACGAGGCAGAGGATCGAGCCTTTGTCCGGAACTTCGTTAGCGGCGATTATATTTGCCGTATAGGTTTTGCCTGCGCCGCAGGCCATGATTAATTTTCCGCGATCATGGACGACGAAATGCTCATGAGCTTTTTCGCGGGCAGTTTCCTGATGGGGAAGCGGTTTTTGGGCGCCTTGCGGCCGTCTTCGCCCTTGTATATGGCGTCCCAATCGACCGCGGCCTTCGCCATATGCTCCAGAGTCAGGCGGATTATCGGCGGATCCTGATTGCGAATCGTCTCGAGGGCGTTGGCATTAAAAGTATCGCTGGTCGAAACCCAGTAACGCGCGGAAAAACCGGCCTTTTCGCCGGTAAACGGATCGTCGTACAGACGGCCGGAAGCGCTGACAAAGGAATCGACCGCGGGCTTATCGATGACCGTCGCATCGCCGTAAAATTTGCGCTGGATGGCCCAGTATTCGCCCAGACGCGTCCTGGCGACGAGGTCGATGCCGAGATCATGGGAGCCGAACTGATCTTTCGCGGGAAAATCGCGCCATAACCAGACATTGGAGAGCTGGGAGCGATAGACCGGATCGGCCTTGAGCCAGCTGAGAATCAGTCGCTCGAATTTCGCTCCTTTTTCGTATTCCGATAAGGACGAATCCCGGATAGCCCTCAGGATTTCTGGTATGGACATGGCATTTCTCCGGCTTGATTGCCTTTCTCCCGCTTTGTGTATTTTATCGGAAAGGCGGCGGGAACGCCATAGAGCCGACGTTCGAAGAAAAGCCGCCGGTTGAGCCGTTTAACTTATTTCCATTGAAAACGCGCCAATTTTATGGCTTTTTAAAATCGGGAGTAGCCATGACGACTGCTTTTGACGCGCTCGACTATTTTGAGAAACTCAAGGAAGCGGGCGTTCCGGAGGAACAGGCCAAATTCCGGGCGAATGCTTTAAAGGTAGCCATCGCTGATCGCGTCGTTGCCCGCGATTATCTGGACGCGAGATTGAGCGAGCTTGAATTAAAATTATCGGAAAAAATAGAGAGCGGCAAACATGAAACTTTACTATTGCTGACGGGTTCGCTTTTTGCCCAATCGGCGTTGATTGTCGCCGTTTTGAGGTATCGGAAAGGGTAATTCGAGGCAAGACAAGGGGGTATAATATGGAATTAGCGCGCCAGCCTCGTTCAACGGGGAATTTGTGGCTCTGGAAAATCGCGCGCCGGGAATGATCAAATTGAAGCTAAAAGCGGGATAATAAAGCGCCGAAGCGTCGCGGAAGCTCGTCGATTCCGGCCGGGGCACGGTTCGCGCTTTTCTTGCTCAATACGTCGGCGCCAGCCAGAAAATTAGCTATCGCCTCTTTATAATGCCGCTGACCGGTTGTTTTTATTATATTTTCGATTTTTTGTCGTATGTATCCGCGTCGTCCCTGCTCCCCGCGACGGCCAATAAAGCGTCAAAATTTTTCAGATTGCGCCAATAACCCGGACCGTCGTCTATAATTTTTTTATTATACATTGCGCTGGCGCCAAACGACGCGAGAAATCCGGGATAGGAGCGTCTGGCGATCCTTCGGTAACTGTCTCTAATAAAATCGCTGTTTTTGGACTTGGCGATCGCGATCTTTTTTTCTGCCACGTATGAATTACTTCATGCCATAACATCTCGATGGCAAGTTCTTCGGGTAAAGTCAGCGACGAGCCTTTCGCAATTTTATTCCACGCCAGCAAAAGATCCCTTCGGGCATTCAGGATTAAACCGGATGCCGGATCGCCAATTTCCGCGGCTAGAAAATCTCGGCCGGAGATCGTTAATTGTCCGTCGAGGATACTCATATAACAGTAGTCGCGATTATAGATTACTTCGGTAAGAGGACCGGACAGAGTATGGCGGGATAATTCCCGCTTGAGCGCCTCCGCTAGCAGCGGGTAAGTGGCGACAGGCTGAATCTGGCTCCGGATTCCTGCGGAAAAGTCGGCTGACTTTCCCATATTGTTCGCTATTGCTTGCGCGCCGGACACAATAGTTCCCAGGATATGGTTTCGCGTTTATTAACTACAATTTACATAAGAACTGGCGCTTTCTCCACTCCCCTCGAAACACGGATCGGAAAATCCTGTTATTTTATGACGCTCCTTCGCTTGACATATACGGATAAGCGCTCATACACAAAAAAAGGGACGGCGCGGGAACGCCGTCCCATGGGGCAATCCCTTGACATAAGTTAGGGTTATGTCAACCTGATCGCCGCTCTAGCCCATTACTGGAGCGGCGAATTTATTGTCTGGCGAATACGCCTCAAAGTCCTCAACTTATCTCTTTGATTTTTTTCTTTCTTTAAATCCATGTCCCCTTGTATTTCCGGGGCGCTCGCCCGTTTCACCCGCTGATTCGAGAATAATGGCTCCGCTCTGTTTGTCGCGTCGCGGGTTCGCGGGGGGACGACAATGCGCGATAGAGCCTGACGGAAGTTTTTTTGCGTCCGGAAGCAAGGCCAGACCTGAAGCCGAGCATGCGTAGCGGCACGAGTCCGACAAGCCTGGGACGGCGAAAGGCTGGGAAATGACGCGGCAGACTGATTCTCCTCGCGGCGCCGGTATTTTTGTTTCCAGTAGCGCGAAGGAAAGGGAGAGAGACTTTTTTTCAAGTCCCGCCTCGACGGACAGGCGCCTAAGCCAAGCTGGCGCGTCGCTCGCGGCGAAGGTGAAATGACACCATCTCTTCGCGGCGCGCTTTTCGCGGTTAAAGGGGCATGGATACCCGGCGACGCACGGAGCCGAGGCATAAAATCCATCCCGCGTTCCATAGTCGCGGAGCGTCGCTATTGTTTCGCCGCCCAGACGAGTTCCGGGCTCGATCACAAGGATCCCCGCGAAAGAGCGATAAAGTCGATATTCGCTCCATGCGCCAAGCATGCGATAGAGGTCGTCGTTCTCCGGATCATCCTCGTCGGCGCCTCGAGTAAACTGGCGCGTTTCATTTAAAACATTGACGGCCGACAAAAGCCATGGCGAAGCGTCCATTTTCGCCGCGCGCTTGCCATATTCCATCGCGGCGCGAAAGGCCGGCGCGGAGGTAAGAATGATCCGCCAGGGAGAGACCCCGAGCGCGGAGCAAAGCTCGTCGAAAATCTTTAAGCCAAGCTCCATGGGACGTTTCGCGCTGTCCAAGGCCCAGATTTTTAAAGGTTTATCGCGCCATGCGGGTTTCGCCATCCAGAGAGCGAGCGGAAAGGTAAGGGGGCCGGAGCCTACGTCCATAAGGAGAGGAGAAAAGGCGAAATCCGGCGCGGGCAAATTAAGACCATTTAATAGGCGACATAATCTTATTACATTCCAGGGCAGGAAATAATAGAG
>CAMWPE010000144.1 GCA_947176055.1 uncultured Desulfovibrio sp. | reverse complement strand
GGGTGACGATGTAATCGTAATCTTTCGGGTTAAAAGCGTCCACATTCTGCTTCGCGATATCGATGGATGTCTTCCGCTGACCCATCATTTCCACGGGCAAGCCGCAACATGTCTGAGCTTCGGGAAAATCCACCGCTACATTTTTCGCGGCCATTACTTTCACCGCGGCTTCCAATTGCTCCGGATAGATGAAATCCTGCGCGCATCCGCTGAAAATCGCCACTTTCTTGACCGGATTTGTCACTCGAGGCTTGAGCTTGCTCCATCTATCCCGGAAAGACTTATTGGCGATAGCCGGAAGAGCTTTAAAGCCATGCTTGCCCAGGAACATATTTGGCAAATGCCGCTGGAATTGGGTTCCTCCGGTGAATGGACGCTGGGCTTTGCTCGCGAATTTCAAAAGTGTATGAAAGAGCTTGCGATTTTTCATCACGCTCGCCAGGAGCGCCGCTTGCGCGCCTCCGCCTTGCTCGTCTGTGACTCGGGCGCGAATATCGCGGATGAGCCGCGGCAGATCAATGCCGCCGGCGCAGATATTGGCGCATGATTCGCAACCTACGCAATTCTGGCAAAGCACTTTCGCCTTGTCTTTGCCATGGTAGAAATAGGTCAGGATGAGACCGATCGCGCCAATATAGATATATCCCATCTTATGGCCGCCGACCAGACGGAATACCGGACAGACATTGGCGCACGCGCCGCAACGCACGCATCGGAATATTTGCGAGAAAAGGGGATCCTTCGCGATTTCGGTCCTGCCATTATCCAAGAAGACTATATGCAAAATCTTTTTGCCGTCCGGCGCGCTTTCGCATTGAACCGCTCCGTCAATAAGGCTCACATAAGAGGTCAGTCTTTGAGCCGTAGCGTTGCGCGGAAGCACCTGCAAGGCGTCCATCACCACTTCAAGATTGGGAACGAGCTTATCGAGTCCGACGAGCGTTACCTGCACGGGCGGCAACGTTTCCACCATGCGCGCGTTGCCCTCGTTGGTGACTGTGGAGACAGCTCCGTTTTCCGCGACGGCGAAATTGCAACCCGTTACGCCCATATCGGCGGCTATAAACTTGCGTCGCAACTGAACCCTGGCGACTTTTACCAGACGTTGCACATCCTCGCCGTCCTGTTTTTCGCCGGTCTCTTTTTCGAAGTTATCGGCTACTTGATAGCGTGAAAGATGGATAGCGGGCATGACCATATGAGACGGGCCCTCATGTCGCAATTGTATTATCCATTCTCCCAGATCGGTCTCGTCCACCTGCATTCCGGCTTTTTCGAGCGCGACGTTGAGCTGCGTCTCCTCCGCCGTCATGGATTTTGATTTAACGACTTTTTTGACATTATTTTCTTTTGCGATCTTTACGATAATTTCGTTGGCTTCGTCCGCGTCCTTTGCCCGGTGCACGATGGCGCCGCGCTTTTCGGCCTCGACTTTGAACTGCTCGTAAAGGACCTCCATATTCTTGCAGGAATCGTCTTTCGCGTCGGCGATTTTGCGGATCAGACCGCGCTCGTCGATTTCCTTGAAAACATTTTCGCGATTGGCTTTGTACGCTACAGCGAATGTGTCAAGAGTCCGCCGCAAAAAATCGTCGCCAAGCGCCTCGTCTATCTGTTTGCGATAATTGGACAGGGTAGTCGGAGCTTCATGCATCGGCTTGATCCTCCAGTAAAATTATATGCAGTTCCAGCGGTCCGTGCACGCCAACCGCCGCGACTCTTTCGATGTCGGCCGTTCTGCTGGGACCTGTTATCAGAGTAGTGAATGCGCCCGGAGTCGCGTTCATCGTATCGCGCAAAATACCGGTTATCGACGGGAGATCCGGATAAATTTCGCCTTTTTTCACAATGATTATATTTATCTCGGAGATCATTCCGGCGAGTCTTTCGTCTTCGCCATTAGTGTTGACCATACAGGTTCCGCTAGCCGCGACGCCGCAGATAGCGGTTGAAAGTCCTACGTCAATACCCGCGAGATATTTGCGAAGACCGTCCCGAATGCAGAGAATGTTTTTCTCCTTACAATCTTTCTCCAGATTGGCGTAACTTTCGTCGGATAAGGCGGGCGCCGCCAATATCTTTCGAACGCGCGTAGGAACTTTATTAGGTCCGAGGGGGCCTTGCTCAGTTCCGGGTTCGTCGGCCAGCATTTCCGCCGGCGCTTTTTTGTCGCAGATATCGACAGCATAAGCGAGCGCCGCCGTCATATTGGGCAATTCCTGCACAACGGCGTTCACAGATGTCGCCTTCGCAGCGAATTCCTCTATTAATTTAGGATCAATGGGAGGCATTATTTTTTACTCCTTATGCAAAAGCCCGGCGCGGAAATAATATAATTTCCACCCGGGCCTTCTACGTCAATCGAGAGACTCCGCGTAGAGTTCCATAGTATGCTTTACTTTAACCGGATCGCCGTTGTGCGAAAGCACATCTTCCAGTTGCATCATGCAGGCCGGACAGCTGGTCGCGACCACTTCGGCTCCGCTATCAACAATATTGTCCCTTTTGCGCTGGCCGATTTTGCGAGAATAATCGTAATGGAAAAGGTTAAATGATCCGCCGCAACCGCAACAGCGATCGTGCTCCTTCATTTCGGTAAACTCGTAGTCCGGATTCGCCTTCGCCACCGCGCGAGGCTCGGACGTTACGCCCATGGATTTCACCAGATGGCAGGGATCGTGGTACGTAACCTTTTTGGCGCCGCGTTTTGGCTCCGATGGCTTCACTCCCAGGACATCGGCCATGAAAACGTTTATATCCATGGTCTTGCGCGAAATATCCTCGGCCAGACGCTGATCTTCGGGAGATAGACGCGCCGCGTATTCCGGCCAGAGTTCCTTGATGGTCGATGTGCAGGAAGCGCAAGGGGTGACGATATAATCGAAATCGGCGTCTTTATAGACCTTCAGGTTTGCCTGCAATTCTTTAAGCATGCCCTTGACGTCCCCGGAGCATATTGCGGGTATGCCGCAACAGGCTATCTTCGTCGGCATGAAAACCGCCACGTCGTGATGCTTGAGCGCTTTAAGACAGGCTTCGGACATTTCGACATACATCTTGTCGCCAAGACACCCGGGGAAAAAAGCGACCTTTACGCCGTTTTCCTTGCGCGGCTCGTCCAAATGACCATGGATGGCGTGCAATGGTTTTTTCGCCAGCGGCCGGATATGCCTGTCGCCAAGGAAGAAGTTGAACATAGGCGCGCAGACAGTTTTTTGGACATCGTCGTTTTTCTTGAAAAGCAGTCCTTGAGCCGGCGCGCCAAGACGCATGGAAAAGTTGAAGAGTCCCGGATTGGCCAGAAGAACGCCGAAAATAATTTTTTTGACGGGGCTTAATCCAAGATAGTTGTAAACAAGCTCGCGCGCTTCGCGGAAGATGGGCATAATTTCCACGCCGGGCGGGCAAGAAGCCTGGCAAGAAGAACACAGAAGGCAACGGCCCAGCTTTTCCGCCAGAGCCTGGGGATCATCAAGCAACATATGAGCGAGGTTGTTAATGAGCGCCAGTTTGCCTCTGGCCACGTCGGCTTCCTCGCCGGAGGCGCCAAACATGGGACAGACGGCTTTGCACATACCGCAACGCATGCACGCCGTTATTTTATCATCCAGAGTCATAAGACGCTGGGCTAAAGCTTGCAAATTATTCATTAGCTGATCTCCACCATTTTCGTGGGATTGAGGAGATGTTTGGGATCCAGGGCGTTCCGGAGACGGCGCGAATATTCGATCGTGCCGGCGGAAGTTTCCTTTTGCAACCATTTTGATTTTGCCGTGCCGATGCCGTGCTCGCCGGAAAGGGTGCCGTTCAATTTTATGGCGACGTCGAACATTTCGTCCACCGCGTTTTCCACGCGCCGGAATTCATCCTTGTCGCGAATATCGCAAAGGAATGTGGGATGGAGGTTGCCGTCTCCGGCGTGTCCGAATGTGCCCACCTGCACATTGTTCTTCGCGGCGATCTCGTTTACGGCTTTCAGCATGGCCGGGATCTGGGAGCGGGGCACGGTGGCGTCCTCGAGGACGGTCGTAGGCCGGGCGCGGGCAAGCACTGGCAAAGCCTGACGACGAGCTTCCCAAAGTTTCGCTTTTTCTTGAGCGTCCTTTGGCACATGGACGGCGACTGCCTTGTTGGCTTTTAACACTTTTTCCACAGCTTCGGCTTCGTCCGCGACCTGCGCCGGATGGCCGTCGACCTCGATGAGAAGAATGGCTCCCGCGTCGCGAGGCAAACCCGCGTGAGTAAAATCGTCGACGCGCACAATAGTATTGTTATCCAGGAATTCAAGCGTGCAGGGAAGGATATGCGCGGCGATAATACCGGCCACCGCGTCGGCGGCATCCTGCATATCCGCGAAAACAGCCATCAGGGCGCGAGTCGCCTGGGGAGGCGGAACAAGCTTCATCACCGCCTGCGAAATGACGCCCAGCGTGCCTTCCGACTGGATCATGAGACCGCACAAATTGTAACCGGTGACACACTTTACAGTTCGGGAACCGGATTTTACCAGCGCTCCGGTCGAGTCGTAAAACTCTATGCCCATGAGATAATCTTTGGTTACGCCGTATTTAAGCCCGCGCAATCCGCCCGCGTTTTCCGCGATATTGCCACCCATTGTCGAAACGGACTGGGAGCCTGGATCCGGCGGATAGAACAGACCTTTCGCGGCGACGGCTTCGGCGAATTTCTGCGTGATTACGCCAGGTTCCACAACTGCATAGAGATCGTTTACATTAATTTCCAGAATACGGTTTAATTTTTCCGTGCAAATGACTACGTTGTCAGTGGAGTCGGGAATCGTGCCTCCGGACAGATTGGTGCCGGCGCCGCGGATAGTCATGGGAATACCGGCTTCGTAGAATTTTTTTACGCATTCGCCCATCTTTTCAGTAGTTGGAGGAAAAACCACCATGGCCGGAGTCACGGAGGGCAACACAGCGGAATCGTAGGCGTAAGTCTGGCGATCCGCTTCGGAGGTTTTTACATTCTCCTTCCCTAGCAATTCTTCGATATCATTGATCATTCCCTGGCTTAACATGCGTACTCCTCCGGAATTCATCGCAAGTTTACGTTTATCCCTTACCCCGCCCGCGCGGAGCTTCTTTTCGCCGGTTTTCTATTCACCATACAGGCTGATTTAATAATTTGCAATAAATTCCAGAAAGTCTCAAGAGATCAGCGCGTCGACGGCGACCCTTATAAGACGAAATTCTTGACATATTATCGCGATAAGAAGAAAAATAAAGGCTTACGCGTATATACAGAAGTGACGGCTAATCAGGCCGTCTATGAAAACACCGTTCGCGAGGGAAAAATGGAAAAACATACGGGGAAACCGGACAGCGCGGGATTTTTTGGCGCCTACGGCGGCCAGTTTGTGCCGCAAACAATAAAAAAACGTCTGGACGAGGTCGATGCCGCGTTCGAAAAGGCCGTAGCCGATAATACTTTTCTAGCCGAGCTGGAATATATGCTAAAGCATTTCGCGGGCCGGCCGTCTCCTGTTTTCTACTGCGCGAATTTGACCAGAAAATTTTCCGGAGCCAGGATCTGGCTTAAGAGAGAAGATTTGAATCATCTAGGCGCTCATAAAATAAATAATACTCTTGGACAATGCCTTCTCGCAAAGCGAATGGGCATGAAAAAAGTCTGCGCCGAGACGGGAGCGGGACAGCACGGAGTGGCGACCGCCGCGAGCGCCGCGCTTCTGGGGCTGGAATGCGATATTTTTATGGGCGAAGTGGATATGTCGCGTCAAAAGCTCAACGTAACGCGTATGGAAATGCTCGGAGCCCGGGTCGTAGCGGCGGAAAGCGGCCAGAAAACTCTTAAAGAAGCCGTAGACGAAGCTTTGGAAGCCTGGATAAACGATCCGGATATGTTTTATGTCTTAGGCTCCGCCGTGGGGCCTCATCCTTATCCATATATTGTGAAATATTTTCAGAGCGTCATAGGCAAAGAAGCCAGGGAGCAGATGCTGGCCGAAACGGGACGGTTGCCCGCCGCGTGTCTGGCCGCGGTTGGCGGAGGCTCCAACGCCATAGGTCTTTTCGCGGGTTTTATCGATGACGAGGGAGTAAAATTAATTGGCGTGGAGCCCGGAGGTCGCGGAAAAGGTTACGGCGATCACGCGGCGTCGCTATGTTTAGGCGAGCCAGGATCCATGCATGGTTTTCATTCTTATATGATAAAGAACGCCAATGGCGAAGCCGGCGAAGTGTATTCCATTTCGGCCGGACTGGATTATCCGTCGGTTGGTCCGGAACACGCGCAACTTAAAGATTCCGGCCGCGCGGAATACGTAAGTGTTTCCGATGAAGAAGCTCTCCGCGCTTTCTTCGCGCTTTCGCGCGACGAGGGCATCTTGCCGGCTCTGGAATCTTCTCACGCGCTCGCTTACGCATTAAAAATCGCGCCCGGCATGGGAG
>CAMWPE010000143.1 GCA_947176055.1 uncultured Desulfovibrio sp. | reverse complement strand
TCTCGTGGGCTCGGAGATTTGTATAATAGACAGCCACAGCTCCGGCTCGTCATCGTCGGGCAAGTCGCGTCTCCCAAAGCCATTGCTCCACTTCCCGGCGTATTCTTCCGGAGAATGTCGCAAACATGAGAAAATCGCCCTGCGCCTGTCCAGCTCGTATAGTTTCGCCAGCGGCGTCAGGCCCCGCTCGTCCCGGCAATCGGGCTTGGCGCCAAGGGCCATCAGCTCGCGAATCAGCGGAAATCGCGCGCCCTCGATAGCGCCGTGAAGAGCCGCGCCAAGGCATCCTTTTTCCGGCGTCCTGCCAAGGATATAAAATAAAATATCTTCATTTCCCGCTTTGGCCGCCGCGCGGATCGCGGCTAAAGGATCGCCGATATTCTTTTTCAGAAGATACGCCGCGCAGGCGAATTTTCCCTTTTTCGCGGCGATTGTCAGCGCCTCCGGCGCGGGAGCCGCTCCCGCTTCCAGCAGATCGCGCAGGGCCTCAAGATTGCCGGCCGCGGAGGCCGCTTTAAGCGATTCCAGACCGGATTGCCCGGCGACCTTCGCTCCGGCCTTGAGCAGTTCCCTCATGATCCATTTTGAGTATTTGTCCGAGCCGGCGAGCAGTCGCAGAGGCTGACCGTCGCAAAATTCCGGATCCGCGCCCGCTTCCAAAAGGGCTTCGACCGTTCCGCCGCGCCCCTCATGCGCCGCCAGGGACAGGGGAGAAACGTAATCGTCGTCGCCCAGGCCCGGATTATCAATATAGGAGGAATAACAATTTATGCCCAGGCTCGCTCCCCTTCCCAGCAATAGCCTGACGATATTTTCGTATTTAGCGACCGAGAGGGGCGTGTTATGCGCCGGGTATTCGTCGCCTTCGGAAGCTTCCTCAAAGCCGTCAGGGTTGACTCCGGCATCCAGGAGGATCCGGGCGCATCTTATATTTCCGTACATAGACGCTTCCCAGAGAGGCGTGTGGCCTTCGTTGTCCTCCGCGTTTATTTCGCTTCCCTTCTCAATGAGCTTTAGCAACACATCCGGCTGATCATGGGCGGCGGCCGCGTGGGCCAAGGTTATTCCGGCGCGACCGCCTCTCGCGTTGACCGGGTAACCACGATCCAGCCAGTAGCAGGCTGTGTCCGACGCTCCGGCGGCGATGATATCGAACATCAGGGGATAGTCCTTATAATCGTAATGACCTAAATCCTCTTTCGCTCCCTCGCGGATCAACCTACGCAATTCCCCCCAGCGCCGCTTTTCGATGGCGAAATACAGTTTTTCATGAATGGTGGCGGACTCAGACAGCTCGTAATCGTCGTAATCGTCGCGATAATCTGACATAAATTTTCTCCTGGCGGCTTATCTATTATAGCATGTTTCGCTTGAAATTATCCCTTAACGGCGAGACAAATTCCTTTGAACGATAATTTCGCGGGCGTCTTGGCGCGCTCCGCTTCACGCGGCAAAGCCGCCATACACCGGGTAACTATTTTCTAAGGCTACCCGCTATAGAATAATTCAACGCGAATTTTTCCGGCGCGTTAAGTCCCGGGAGAACAAGCTATAGGCGAAGACAGATAATGAAGATGTAAAATAGGAGTCCGGTCGCGCCGGTTCCGGGAAACTCCGCCTCAACGGACTATGACGCGATAGGGAGGTCGCGCGTTCAAGTCCGGATTTTGCGCTGGATGAACTTAGCCCTCGCTCCGGGCCTGTTTTTGCGAAGGGACCGGATGCCCAGGGAGACGGGCGCCTTTTGAGCGATCTTGAAGATTAATCCCGTCTGGAGCGGGTAATCGGAAAATCCTCCGGCTTCGTAAACCCTCAAGCCGAAAAGGAAATCGTCGGGATTGAGATAACGAAAAAGTCGCAGGCTCACAGTATCCCCGTCGATGGAGAAATCGGAGACCGGCGCGACGGCGGTCAAAAACTTTTCCTCGTCCTCAAAGGCCGTTTTCATGCTTTCCAGGGGCAAAAGATAGTCGTCCAGGGCAAGCAGCTTGGAAAACACGGATCTTTTGACAGTCCAGTCGTACTCGCTGGTCCAGAGGCCGTACATTTTGGCGCAAAAAACCCCCAGGCCGGGTTCGACG
This sequence comes from uncultured Desulfovibrio sp., assembly GCA_947176055.1. Classification (GTDB taxonomy): domain Bacteria; phylum Desulfobacterota; class Desulfovibrionia; order Desulfovibrionales; family Desulfovibrionaceae; genus Desulfovibrio. Next base: position 4,349 of record CAMWPE010000143.1, on the reverse strand, counting down.
GATGAGATCCGGACCATGGCTTTAGTTATCAAGAGATGCAGGTATGGGAAACCGGGGGGAGTCGGCGCCTGATTTTTCGCCAGGCTCGCGGCTCTTTCCCCGTCATACTCCGCCCATGCCGCAGCGAAGTCTTCTTTGACCTTTTCCAGACGCTCCGGCTCCGGTCGCGGTATAAAGGTCCTGTTTTTAATCTGGGCTGGCCAGGGAGAGGCGCAGTCGATATTGGCGAGGACCCGCGAGGCATGACTCGTATAGTCGTAAAAAAATTTTCCATCGCTCCTGTCTTCGCCGGACTGCCTCTCCGCCGCCGCGAGGGAATAGCGATTAAGGCAGGGATAGACGCGAAGGCAGTCGCGCCATATCGCCATGCGGGAGTCGCCGAATCGATCGCGCCATCCGCCGTAACGATAGAAAGCGGTAAGCGCCTCATCCAGATTTCCGCAATTGGCAAACCGGGCCTCCGCGTCCTCCAGAACCAACCGCAGAACGGCTTCCCGCTCCTCCGGTGTTAAAAGATTGGCGTAAAAGGAGGCGGGGGAAGCGAAAAAGGCTTTCGCCCAGTCCGTCAGAGATTTTAGCCCGGCGCCCGCTTTCCAGTTAAAATAATGCCCAAAAATATTGTAGGCGCCGGAGAAGGCTATCTCCTTCGCGCTCCCCAGCTTCGCGAAGGCGGGGAGATCGAGCGCGTGCCGGAAGCCAAAAGAGTACGAACGCCAGACGCGAATTGCCTCCAGCCCGGAAACCGGCCAGAACTTCCCTGAAAAACTGGAATTATAGGTCAGATTGGGAAATATCGAGACTATGGCCTGGCTTACGCGGGTATCGGCGCTTCTGGGCGCGTTATATGTCCGGATTTTAAGCGACTCATTCAGGAATGGCGCGAGGTTCAGCCTTGTTCCCTTGCCGCCGGACAGGTCGAAAATTATGGAATATTCCGGAAGCGCGTTCCGTAACCCCTCGCGCGTCTCCCGCGCTTCGCGAAAGCTCTCGTCCAGCAACCCGTCGCGGGAGCCTTCGATTGGCGAGGGATCGACCGCGAACGATTCGATCTTGTCCCGCAAGACGGCGTATTCGCCGGCGTTTAGTCTATATAAGTTTTTTATGGGCGTCGCGTTCAGATTCGTCTGTTCCTTGAAACACGTTCCGCTCAATATGTAAAGATGGATCAGCGGGTAATTAATTTCCCTCGCGCCGGAAAGGGACGCGAAGACAGCCGCGAGGTGGGCCCTGTTCGTCAGCAGGGATAGATATTCGTCCTCGTAGGCGTAGATCGCGCTCAAGCCGAAAAAATCGGAAGCGGCGCGGATCGCGCCGTCCTTATAGTCAAAATATTCAAAAGCTCCCGCGCCCTCGGCGATTTGGGCGAAATCCGGCGACTCTTCCATCTCGCCGAAACACACCCGGGAGCCGATCTTTCCGTAACCGCTGAAAATACGCTCTCCGTCCGGCTCGTCGCATACGCGGATAAAGCCATGCCAATCGACGGCGAGGAGATCTATGGAATGGGCGACCTTTACGATTTCCGCGGTCAGCTCCTCGCGGCGCGATTTGATTGCGCAGATGTCTTTATAGGGCCAAAGGGATTTCACGATGCCGTTATGGAGGATACGCGGGCGTTTTTCCGGCGCGGCCGCGTCTTTGACGGCTTCCGCGCCGGTTTTGCAATCGTCTATGTCGACCATATGGTCCTCCGGGCGCGCCGCTTCCTGGCGCGTAGAAAATCTTTTATTGGCGCGTTTCCGCTTTTTAATCGGCTCGCGCTATTTTTCTCTGGACATACTTCGCCGGGGCTTTTTCCGCGCGCCCGCGTCTTGCCCGGATGCCCAAGGCCGTAGGGCGGTCCTGGGCAATTTTAAAGGTCCGGCCGAATTGAAAGGGATAGTCGAAAAACTTGTCGCCCTCAAAGACCCTCAAACCGTAAAGGAATTCGGACGGATTTAGAAAATCGTAAACTTTCAGTTTTATTTCGTTGTCCTTATATTCAAAATCTTCGATAGGCATGACAAGGGAAAGAAAGCTGTCTTCGTCGTCCAGGGCGGACTTCATGCTCTCCAGCGGCAAAAGGCAGTTATCGAGCAGCAGGAGTTTCTGGCAGATCGATTGCTTGATCAGCCAGTCGTATTCCGTATTCCAGATTCCGTACATTTTGGCGCAGAAAGAGGCCAGCTCCGGCGCGACCGCGGATATCCGGACGACGGCGCGGGTAATCGCCTCATGCAGAAAAGCGCGGATCCCGGCGTCCGGTCTCCGCATATGCAGATATGCCCAATCGTCGACGCCTCGGCCTCTTTTATCGCCGCGCAGTTTTGCTTCCGCTTGAGCCCGATAGCGGGAAATCGCGTTTTCAAACTCAAGCTTCGCCTTTTCAAAACGCTCCGGCAACGGCGTTGGCGCGAATCTCCGCTCCTTGTCCGCCGCCGGAAAGGGAGTGTCAAACTCCATATTGGCCAGCGGCGGCGAACATCGAAAGATAAAATCGTAGATAAAGCGCGACTCGCCTATTTCTTCTTCGGGCAATTTTTTCAGGGCCTGGATCCCGTATTGATTGAGGCATGGGAACATTCGCAACTCGCCCGTAAAGAGTTCTTCGCGCCCTCGCCCAAAATGACTCCTCCAAGTTCCAAACCAATAATAATCCGTAAGAGCGCGATCCATCCGTTCGTAATGCCCGAACCTGCGCTCAATATCGTCGAGAATATAGTCTTTCGCGGCTTCCTGTTCGGGAGGAGAAAGATTTTTTAAAAAATAAGAGGAATCGGACTCGAGAAAACTGGCGATCCAGTCTCCCATCCGATTGAACGCCTTTGGCGCGTACGCGAAATAATGACGATAAATTTCATAGGCGCCTCTGCAGACAATTTGCGTGGAAGTTCCGTATTTTGCCAGGCTGCCGGTTATATCCAGATAATCCCCAAAGGCGAAGGAATAAGAGAGCCACGCCCGCGCGCCGTCTTCGGAGGAGAGCGGCCATAGGCAACCGGAGCATTCGTCCGCGTAGGTCATGTTTGGGAATATTGAGGCAATGGACAGGCTTACCCGCGTGTCCGGACTGTCCGGCAAATTGTCGGTCCGGATTTTTATGACCTCATGGCAAAAGGGTGAAATATTCATCCGCGTGTCTTTGCCCGCGGTAAGGTCAAAGACGAAGTCGAAGTCAGGCAAGAGACGCCGGAAGCTCCCGTAAAAATCTTTTGTCTCCCGAATACTTTTGTCGACAAGCTCTTCGTAATCTTCGTCGCTCTCCGTTTCGTTTACGGGAATGAGCCTGATCCGGTCTGTTAGTTTAGCGAAATATTTGACGGGAACCCGCGACAAATTTTTTATCGCCGTCTCGTTGAGATTGGTCGCCTCGCGGAAATAGGTCGCGCACATGATATTGACGTATATCGCGGGGAGATTAAGCTCGCGTTTGTCCGACACGGCCGCGAAAATTCCGGCCAGATGCGCGCGATTGGTCAGCAGGGAAAAATTTTCATCCTCGTATGTAAAAAGCGCGGACACGCCAAAATAATCGTTGGCGGCGCGAACCCCGTCCTCAACGAACTCAAAATACTCGTAGCCGCCCGAGCCTAGCGTTATCCCGTCAAAATCCGGCGTCGAGGCCATTTCTCCCCAATAGGCCCGCTCGCCGATCTTGCCGTAGCCGCTGAATACAAAATCACCATTCCAGACGTCGCCTACAATTAAATAATCGCGCTTGTAGTTCAGCGACAGATTGGCTCGTCCGCAGATTTCCCTAATCCGGGACGCGAGCTTTTTGTTTCTTAATTTAACAACGCATACGTCTTTATAAGGAAAAAGCGAGCGAGCGAAACCGTCATGGATGACGTCGGGACGCGGCGCCCGCTCGCCACGCGCCCATTCGCCAGACGCTCGCGGAGAGGATAGGAAAGCTCTCGCGCCTTCGCCGCCCTGATCTATAGTTTTCAATTCTTCGGACATAAGCTATCGCCTGCAACGTCCCGGGCGATTCGCAAGAGCGCGTCTCCCGCGCGTCGCGGTTTCTTAAAATCCGCGCCCTGATTTATCAAAAATTAAAGTGTCATATATCCGATGATTCGCGAGGGTATCGAACTCGTAAAATTTTTGTTTCCATACGTTTTCGGACATCAAGGCGACCATATCGGGGGAGCCGCTTTCGTTGATCTCCAGACCGCAGGAAAAATTGAGCCCGCCCAGTTCGGTGATTATATACCTGTTATGCGTGTCCGCTCCGGGCGCCTTATCGAGCAGGACGACGCTTAACTTTATGCCCGGGGGAATAAACTGGGGCACAAATTTTTCCAGCTCTTCGCTTCTATACGCGGGATCCATCCTTTCGCGCATGCTCCCCGCGCATACTTTTCCGC
>CAMWPE010000142.1 GCA_947176055.1 uncultured Desulfovibrio sp. | reverse complement strand
TTTCGTATTCCAGTCCCGCCGCTTTGAAAGCGAAATTAATGTCGGGATAAAGGAGGAGGTCGTTTTTAGCCGCGGTTCGAGTTCCGGAGTCCGGGCTTGTCGTCGTCGCCGGCGATGGACCAGGATGAATTATGCCGCATGTCAGCTCCCCGGTCAGGGAGAGAGGCGAAGTCGTGTCCGGAAGTCTTATTTTGAGACCGCCCTCTCCCTGCGTTTCGCCCGCTCTCAACGCCAGCGCGGAAAACGCGATTTCCGGATATCTATACGCGACGGGAGACGAAATGTCAGTCTCCATTCCGGGCAACCCTAATCCGAAATACTTGTCGATTTTTGCCAAATCCGCCGCGACGCGGATGTCTCCATCGAAAGAATTGAAATCCTGTCCGGATTCTCCGCGCAGTCGGACGGAGCCCTGGGGAGAAGAGAGAAGAGCTTCTGTGGCGCGCAGGGAGTTCTTTTCGAGGTTTACGGCTCCGTCGAAGTTTAATTTCAGGGGGGAAAACACCGCTAGCGCGCTGTCATTCCCGGCGGTGAAGGTAACCGATGTCTGGCGCAAGGTGAGGTTGGGAGAGTAAAAACGGGCGTTGCCCGTGAATGCCAGATTTCCCCTGATTTTTTGTCCGCCAAGAGTCGTTGTTAAAGCGAAATCGCCTTTCAGGTCTCCGCCTTTTTTCGGATCGATATTGGTCGCAACGAGCCTCGCGTCGCTTACGCGTAAGGCGTCGTCGATATTCGTCGAGCCATTCCGGATGGCCAGGCGCGCGATATAGACGGAAAAAGATTTGCCATCGACCGAATCCCGCGCTCCCGCGACAAGAGCGTTTCCCTTCGTCCGTTTTAACGCGATCGCCGGCGAATCGATGAGAATTTCGCTAAAACGGATTTCTCCGGAAAAAAGGGGCAACAGCTCCGCCCGCGCTTTCAGGCCTTTCGCCTCGATATCCGTCGCGAATCCGGACGCGTTTAACGACCAGCGGAAAGGTCCTGTATCCAGTCCCAAAGGAAAAAGGGACAGTGAAGGAACCCCGGAAAATTCGGGTGTCGAGCCGTACGCGGCGAGGCACGCACGCGATATGACGCCGGATATATATTTTCCAGCGAAGCCGTAAAGAAAGATCGCGGCGGCGATTATCGCGACGGCGACGCCGCCGGCGAACGCGAGCCAGAATTTTTTCATATAAATAAAACGCCGCGCTATTTAAAAACCGGATTTAAATTTTATGCTCGCGCCGTCGCGAACCGGAGCGCGACCGCGAACTTGATCTTTTTCGCGAGGCGGTTATTAAAAATAGCTTTTATCATGGCGAAAAGCAATCGCGAGTCCTAAATACGGACCAGACTCAATAATTTTATCCCCGGGAGGAGTTTTGACGACGATTTCGAGCGCAATCTCGACAGGCCGCGCCGCGCCGCTCATGTTTCAGGGCTCCGCCTCCAGCGTGGGAAAAAGTCTTGTGTGCGCCGGCGTATGCCGTATTCTCGCCGACATGGGGTACAGGGTCGCTCCATTCAAGGCGCAAAATATGTCCCTAAATTCCTGTCCGACTGAGAACGGCGAAGAAATTAGCAGAGCGCAATGGTTGCAGGCGAAAGCTTGCCGGCTCGTTCCCGACGTTCGCATGAATCCCGTATTGCTCAAACCGCTCGGCGAGCGCGGTTCGGAAGTTATAGTCATGGGCGAGTCCCTCGGCGTTATGAGTTACCGGGAATATATAGATAAGAAGGCCGGAATCTGGAAGACTGTGATCGATGCCTATCGCGATCTGTCCAGGGATATGGATTACATCGCGCTCGAGGGAGCGGGCAGTCCGGCGGAAATCAATCTTCGCAAGCATGATATGGCGAATATGGGTATAGCCCGCGCGACGGGCGCGAATGTCATTCTTATCGCCGATATCGATAAAGGCGGAGCGTTCGCCGCGCTCGCCGGAACAATGGCGTTGTTGTCGCGCGGCGACCGGGCTATGATCAAAGGTTTTATCCTGAATAAATTTCGCGGCGACCCAGCGCTGCTTCAGGACGCCCTCTCATGGATGGGGCGTCGCTATAAGCGCCCATTCCTGGGAATTGTTCCCCTGTTGGCCGGACTAAAATTGCCGGAGGAGGATTCCGTCGCTTTTAAGGAAAAATCTTTAGCTCCGAGCGGTTATTATATGGAGGACGGGAAAACGCTGGATATCGCGGTGCCGGATTTTCCTTCCATAAGCAATTTTACGGATCTGGATCCCTTTATGGCGGAAAGCGACGTCCGGATCCGTATCCTGCGCGACGCGGGGGATTTTGGCCGGCCCGATCTTGTTATCTTGCCAGGCTCCAGGAACGCGGGGCGCGACGCGAGTTTTTTGAGGGATACGGGCCTGGGACGGAAGATAAAAGAGTACGCTATGGGGATCGCCGAATCCGCGAGAGGGGCCTTGGCCGGAATTTGTGGCGGAATGCAAATTATGGGACGCGTCATTGAAGATCCGGACGGAGAAGAAACTAGGGGGGAATTGGCCGCCCTCGATATTCTGCCGCTGGCGACAGCGATGGGACGGGACAAGATCGTCAGGACGCGGCGAGCCAGATTTCGCGCGGACGGATTGGAAAATTACGTTCATGGCTATGAAATTCACCGCGGCCGGACGCGTCAGCTTGGAAACGCGACCGTATGCGTCCTGGGCGAGGATGGCGAAGAGTTGGGATACGCTGATAGCCGATGTCCGGTCGGGATCTGGGGAACATATCTGCATGGAATTTTCGAGGATGACCTCTTCCGTCGCGATTTCCTCAATACGCTTCGCGAACGCAAAGGCCTGCCTCGCGGGGATGCGACGGTTTACGATCCGGACCGGCAACTGGATCTGCTCGCAAAAACCCTGAAGAATTCTATCGATATTACCCGTTTGCTGGCCATGGGAAAATAATCGCGTCCGGTTGGATCCACAGCTTATAGAAGACACATCGCCAGGGGCGTTGTAAAGGCGCAACAAATCGTAGTAAAGGCCACCATTTCCGATCCAAATTCGGCGTCCGCTTTGTAATAGGCGCTTAAAATAGAGACCTGCAAGACTACGGGCAAAGACGATTGAATCGCGAAAACGTCGCGGGCGAAACGGGGCAGATCGAAAAAGGGCGCGACGCTCAAAAAGAGCAACGGACTGATTATCAGTCTGCCGGTCGCGGCGAACAGCAGATCTCGCCCTATCCGGATTTTTCCCGCGGCCGCCAGAGTAACGCCTACGAACAGCAAAGCCAGAGGCGTGGTAAGTTCGCCAATCATGACGGCTGCCTTAAAAATAAATCGCGGCCAGGGAATATCGCACAGAATGGAGACGACGCCGACTATAAAACCCAATATGGGCGGCGAAAGGATGTTTTCCCATCGGATCCCGGCTTTAGCTTCCGGCGAATCGCGACTTATAAAGTAATTGCCGACGGTCCAGAAAAAGGTCGTGCTAGCGAAATAATAGATCAGAACATAAGGGATGGAATCCGGTCCAAACAGCGCGAGATTGACAGGAATGCCTATAAAAATTGTGTTGGGATTGGAGACGCAGGCGCAAAACACGCCGACTCTTGTTTTGGGAACGCGGACGAGCTTCGCGAACAGCCAGGCGCCCAGAAAGAGCAGAATCATCGTAAGAGCGGGCGGAATAGCGCCTTTGAGCAAATCCCCCAACTCGTCCCGGGATAGGCGCGCGATTATGGTCGTAGCCAGAAAAGGCGGCAAAGCGACATTGGTTACCAGACGGGGAATGAGTTGGCGGCACGGAGCGGGGAACCAGCCTAGCCGGTAAAGTAAATAGCCGAGAGCGACTATGAGGAGCAGACCGATAATCCCGCCCAAAGCGTTAAAGAAAACCATGATGAAGTTTACGATTTTTCCTTTCGCCGGTAAACCCGCCTATTTAGCTTGCGTTCGCGCGCGGATCTGCTATTCTGGAACTAGCGCGTCAAGAATAGGCTATAGACGCGTTTCCAACTCAAGATAATGACAAATAACAGGCGACCGTAATGAGCGCGAGAGTTATCATTGGAGCGCAATGGGGCGACGAGGGCAAAGGCAAATTCGCGGATATTTTCAGCGCGGACGCGCGGGTGATCGCGCGCTATCAGGGCGGCGCGAACGCCGGACACACAATTAAGGTGGGAGACAGGGAAATTATCCTGCATCTCATTCCGTCCGGCATCCTCCGCGAGGACGCGAAATGCGCGATCGGCAACGGCGTGGTTCTCGATCCCGAAGTCTTTTTAGCCGAGATTGATTCCCTCGCCGCGGAAGGCATCGACGTTTCTCCGCGCAGGTTGGCGATTAGTCCCAAGGCGCATATTATCATGCCCTATCATAAAAATCTGGACAAAGCGCGCGAAGCGCGACGGGGCTCTCGAAAAATAGGGACGACCGGTCGCGGCATAGGGCCGTGTTACGAGGATAAAGCTTGCCGTATTGGCATCCGCGCGGGGGATTTAAGACGACCAGAACTCCTGAAAAGCAAAATAGAAGCGGCGCTTGTGGAAAAAAACGCGCTTCTGCGCGATTTGTACAAGTTCGAGCCCATGGACGCGGAGGCTGTTCTCGAAGAGTTGCTGAAACTCGCGCCCCGGATTCTGCCCTATATCCAGAATACGGACGCCGAGTTGCGCGCCGCGCTTGACAAAGGCGAAAATATTTTGCTCGAAGGAGCGCAAGGCGTTCATCTGGATATAGATCACGGCACCTATCCTTACGTTACCTCCTCCAATACAGTCGCCGGGGGCGCGACTTGCGGAACTTCGTTGCCGCCGTCGGCGATCGATGAGGTAGTCGGGATCGCGAAAGCCTACACAACGCGCGTAGGCGGCGGTCCATTTCCCACCGAACTGCTCGATGACACTGGCAGATATCTGCAGGCCAAAGGACATGAATACGGCGCCACCACCGGACGTCCCAGGCGTTGCGGCTGGCTCGACGCCGTAGTGCTGCGCGAGAGCGCGAGATTGAACGGTATAGACAGATTCGCGCTGACCAAACTGGACGTGCTCGCCAATTTGCCGCGTCTGCAAATCTGCTCCGCCTACGAGCTGGACGGAGAAAGGCTGGACTATATGCCTCAGGACGAGGGCGATCTGGCTAGAGTAAAGCCTGTTTACGAATTTCTGCCCGGTTTCGAAGACGACATTTCCGGTTGCGAAAAATATGAAGATCTACCCGAAGAGGCAAAAAATTATATCGCCAGGATCGAAGAGCTGGCCGGCGTTCCCGTCGACTGGATCTCGACTGGCCCGAAACGCGACGAGACGATCTATCGCGGCGTCAGACAGGAGTAGTCCTGGAGACGATCTTTCGCAGACTGGACGCCTTGTCCGCCGCGCCTCCGGGAGTCTTGCTATTCGAAGGCGGGACGGAGGAAAAAAGGCTCGCGGCCGCGACCCGCTGGGCCAAAACTGTAAATTGTCCCCAAAAAAAGGACGGGAAGCCGTGCGGGGAGTGTCCGGTTTGTCGTCAAATCGACGCTCGAGCATATCTCGATGTCTGGTATTTCGATGGCCGGATCAGCAACAAGGAAGACGAAGAAAATCCCGGCGTCGTCGCGGCGTTGCGGATAGAAAATATCCGGAAGTTAAAGGCGGCCATTGGCGTAAAGCCGCATGGGGAAGGCAAGAGGATAGCCATTATTCAGGGAATGTATTCGACCCGCGAAGAGGCCCTGAACACCATGCTCAAAACTCTAGAGGAGCCGGGCGATTTTACGCTCTTCGCGCTCCTTGTACCGCAAAGACAGCAGATCCTCCCCACCCTCGTCTCCCGCTCCCTTTGTCTGACTTTGCCCTGGGAATCCAGCGCGAGCGCGACCGATGAAAAATTCCGTCCCCGCGAAGACAGTCTGGGAGAATTTATCGAAAAGGGAAACGCGGAATTTCTGGATCAGGTCGCCGCGAAGGGCGAATTTGACGCGGCGTCCGCGGCGGATTTGCTAACCGCCTGCCAGCGATCATTAATCCGGGCCGTTGTCAACGAGCCGCGGAGCGTTCTCGATAACTCTCTAATGGCGATCGCGCGGGCGCCGGAGCGTTTCGCGCTCTGCTCGCGCTGGCTCGCCGAAGGTCAGGAAATGCTGACCCTTGGCGTAACGCCAGCCCGCGTTCTTGAAGCGCTGGGATCCAGACTATACGCGCTTCGCCGTTCCTGCTAACCGGGTCAAGCGACGCCGCGCTTGACAATGACGTCTAATTATTTAATAAAACAAACAAAAAATGGAGGCAATATGGCCAAAGAAGGAGCAATCGAAGTAGACGGCGTGGTTCAGGAAGCTTTGCCTAACGCCATGTTCAAGGTAGAGCTGGAAAACGGACACGAAGTGCTGGCGCATATTTCAGGCAAGATGCGCAAATTCTATATCCGGATTTTGCCCGGGGATCGCGTAATGGTGGAATTATCGCCTTACGATCTCACCCGCGCCAGGATCACCTATAGAATT
>CAMWPE010000141.1 GCA_947176055.1 uncultured Desulfovibrio sp. | reverse complement strand
CTTGAGCTGTTCGCGAAGCTCCGGCAAAGTCGTCGCTCCGGACGCCGTCAAGCGCTTTTCGACGCCTCCCAGATTATCCAGATAAAATTCGACAAAGGCCTTGATCGCCAGCATGTCATGCCGCGCGGTCTCGGAGATCGCCTTTAGAACGTTTTTTTCGATCTCCCCCCGCATTAGTCTGGCGTAAAAGAAAGTAAGTATGGAAACAGCGACCAGAAAGACCGCCGCCAGCTTGTAATAAAATCGCCGATGCTCCATATCAATCCCAGTTTCCGGCGACGGAAGCGCGACGCGGTTTAATCGTCCCGCCTTTTCAGGATATTTTCAAGTTTATCGCGGATATACCGGGCGCATTCGGCCGGAGAGCGTCCGCTTGTGTCGCAAACCAGATTCGCGGCCTTTTCGTAAAGAGCCTCCCGCTCGCGATAGAGGTCAGCCGCGGTTTCGCCCGGATCCAAAGCCAGTCCCCTTTCGGGATTTAGCGCGATTCTTTCGAGAATGGTCGCTAGCTCAGTCTTCAGATAAACTATCGGTCCCAGCTCCGCCAGCCCGGCGACGGCCTCGTCCGAATAGACGACGCTCCCACCCGTGGCTATCACCGTACGGGATGCTTTCAGCGCGCCAATCATCGTCGCTTCGATATCTATAAATTCTTTTTTGCCGGCGGCGTCGGCGAGTTTTTGCAAGCCGCAAGCGTAGAGCGCCTCCAGCAAATTATCCGTATCGATAAAGGCCCAGCCCAGCTCGGCGGCGAGCGACTTTCCCACCGTGCTCTTCCCCGCCCCGGCCATACCGATCAGGACGACGCACGGAAAATTCTCTGGAACGGCGTTTACGAATTTTATTTTCTCGGTCTCATTCACGCTTTTCGTCACTATTATCGCTCTTTAAAATTGTGTCCGGCGCAACCCGGCGGCTCGCTGTCGAAAGGAATCGTCGCCTGGCGCGTAAAATTTTAAAGGCCGGCAAACAAGTTTTTCGCCGGCCTCGCGGGAATAATGGATAAACGGAGCGCGGGATAGATTCCCGCCTCCGTCGTTTACAGGATTAACCCCAGAGGACAAGCCCCGTTTCAAGCGGACTGCTCAAGCCCTTATGGAAAGGCATCACCCGGATGCCGTACCTGTAAGGTCCGTTCCTCCTGGGAATATAGGTCGCGAAATAGGTCATGGCGTCGCCGCCTTCGTCGGAACTCCTGGGCTCAAGGCGCAGAATATCCGGCGCGTCGCGGAAATTGCCATTGGCGTAAGTGCGGCCTATGACGAGTTGCACGATGACTTCGTCCGGCTTCATCTGCCCAAGCCGCATATGCAACTTGACGCTCAAAGGCTCGCCGCAGAGCATCGTCGCCCCGTCCGCGCCGGTGAGGATGATCTCTTCCATCTTTATCGTGCCAAAACGGACGGGCAGGTCCTTTTCCCATTCCGCCAGTTCCTTGCATAGAGCCCAGTTGTCGGCCTCGATATTCTTCCTGCGGATTGCCGCGGGCAGATAGGCCTCCTCCACGTAGTCCTTAACCATGCGGTTGCTGGAATACATGGCGGTCAGGCTCTTTAGCGATCTCTTCGACATCGCTATCCAGTTCTGCGGCAACCCTTGCGGATTCAGCTCGTGATATAAGGGCAACACGGCCTGTTCCAGCAGGGTGTAGAGGTCCTCGGCGTCGGTGTAGTCGTTCTGATCGTCGCTGGGCAATTCCAGGGTGACGACCGGTCCGATTGTCCAGCCATTCTGCCGGTTATAACCCTCGCACCACCAGCCGTCGGAGACGCTGAAATTGATACCGCCATTCACCGGCAATTTCATGCCGCTTGTTCCGGAAGCCTCGTGCGGCCTGCGCGGATTGTTAAGCCAAACGTCGCAACCCTGCGACAGCAATCGCGAGACGCCCAGGTTGTAATTTTCCATGAAGAAAATCTTGCCCAGGAAACGAGGATCCCGCGCCATGCGGATGACTTCCTGCAGGATATTGATGCCCGCTTCGTCGGCGGGATGCGACTTGCCCGCGAACACAAAGGCCACCGGGCGCTCGGGATTATTTAAAATCCGCTCCAGACGCTCTGGATCGGCGAAGAGCAACGTCGCTCGTTTGTACGGGGCGAAACGCCGCGCGAAACCTATAAGCAAGGTGTCCGGCCGCAACATGCTTTCCATCTTGCCGCGCTGGGCCCGGGTCAGATGATACTTCTGGGCAAAACCGGGCAACGACGCGCGCAAGGCGTCGAGCAGATTTTCCTTCTGCGACATCCGGGCCTGCCAGTAAACGTCGTCCGGGATCTTGTCGACATTGTTCCAGACCGGCGACTCCGGCGCCGCCTGCAACCAGCCCTCGCCCAGATACTGGGTAAGCAACTCCAGCATCTGATCGCCCACATAAGACGGAGTATGCACGCCGTTGGTAATATAGCCGATGGGAGTTTCGGCCAGCGGCACGCTCTTCCAGAGCTTGTTCCACATATGCCTGGACACTTCGCCATGCAGGCGGCTTACGCCGTTTGCGAAGGAGGAGAAGCGCAAGGCCAGGACTGTCATCTCGAAGTGATGGATGTTGCCGCCCTCGATCTGCCCCAACTCGATGAACTGCTTCCAGTCCAGATGAATGGTGGACGGGAAATTGGAGAAATAACGGCTCATCAGATCGACCGAAAAGGCCTCGTTGCCGGCGGGCACAGGCGTATGCGTGGTGAAGATCGTATTGGATCGCACCCTGGCGCTGGCCTCGTCGTAACTCATGCCGTCGCGCACGCATTCCTGCAAACGCTCAAGCACCAGAAAAGCCGAATGCCCCTCGTTCATATGATAAACGCCGGGCACGATATTCAAGGCCCGCAGGAGACGGACGCCGCACATGCCAAGGACAATTTCTTGCAGAAGGCGAATCTCGCGGTTGGCTTCGTAAAGCCTGTCCGTGATCTTGCGATCCTCCTCGCTGTTCTTGGTACTATCGGTATCCATAAGATACAGCGTAATCCGGCCGATTTTCATCTGCCAGACGCGGGCGTAGAGAATTCTCCCGGGCAACTCGATATGGACGAACACCGGCTCGTTGTCCGCGCCCATGACCTGGGTAACCGGCAAATTGGCGAAATTGTTAATGGGATAGACTGCCACCTGCCTGCCGTTTTCGTCGATCTCCTGCTTGAAATAGCCTTCCTTGTACAGCAGGCCTATGCCCACCAGCGGGATAGCCAGATCCGAAGCCGATTTCAGGTGATCGCCGGAAAGCACGCCCAGTCCGCCGGAATAAATGGGAATGGATTCCGTAATGCCGTATTCAGTCGAAAAATAGGCTACTGGATGCTCGGGAGAGAGATCTTCGGAGAGCGACTTTATGGGAGCGCTCATGTAGGCGTCGAAGGCCGCCATGACCTCGTTATAGGTCCTCATGTACTCTTCGTTATCGAGCAGTTGCTCGAGCCTCTCCGAATCGGCCTGCGCCAGCATCTGGATGGGATTATGACATTTGTCCCAGAGCGCGGGATTCAAGGTCATATAGAGATATTTGGCCTTCTCCTGCCAGCACCACCACAGGTTGTAGGCAAGCTCCCGCAGTCTGGAAAGTTGCGCGGGCAACTCCGCGACGGCCATAATCGACCGCAGGAAAGGCGTGGCAGAAGAAGTGGCCGCGAGGACGCGGTTCATGCCCTCCTGCGCTTCCTTGCCCTGCTCCGTGCGGATATTGGCTTTTTCCAGGGCGATCCGGAAAGCTTCCTCGTAATTGGCGAAGAAATATTTCCAGGAAGTAAGTTCCGCGATCTTGCGGGCTTTTTTCCGCAGATCCTTGTAAACGTCGTCGGAATCCGTGACAGACTTGAATATATATTGCTCCAGCGCCACGGCGCTCTGCTCGAAGTTCATGCCCTTGCGCGGCATTACGCCCACGCCATGCGGCTCTTCCATGGTTTTTTGCGCGTTCCTGGCCCAGGCGCCAAAACCCGACAGATCGGTTGTCACCGTGGGCACGGACCAGGCGGCGCATTCCTGCGGCGTATAGCCCCAGGGCTCGTACCAGGACGGGAAAAAGCCGTAATCGCAGGCGGAGATTATATCCTCGTAGGGCATATTGAAAAAGCCGTCGTTGCCGTCCAGCATGGCCGGATCAAAGATGATCTTTATGCGGTTGCCCGGCTGATTCTCCAGTCCAAGCCTGTGGCAGGAAGTCAGAATGGGATCCTGCGGCGCGTTCCAGGCGTAATGGGAGCATAAGAAGGGCTTGCCATTGTCGGAGTTCGCGGGATCGCCGGAGATTGCCTGCGGATTCAGGCCGGTATGTCCGCCCATGACCAGGAATAGGGCGAGAACGGTCTTGTCCGTGCCGGCGATCTTCTTTTCGACACGGGAGAGGGCGTCGAGGAAGATATCGATGCCCTTGTTGTGCATCTCATAGCGCCCGGAGATGGCCAGGATGCGCGTGTCGGCGGGCAGTTTTGTCCGCAGGAACTTTCCGGCCAGGTCGAGAATTTTTTTGCGATGCTGGAGCGGAACGTCGCGCTTTTCCGTATAGTCGGGAATGACGCGCATATCCAGGCCGTTGACGGTGATCACGTCCGGGGACCTGCCCAGAAAAGCGGCGGATTCGTCGCCGGTGATCGAGCTGACTGTGGTAAAGGCGTCGGATTCGCGGGCCGAGGCGCTCTCCATGGACCATTTGGCCGTAATGTTCTGGGAGGCCGCTTCCTGCGCGGGATTGATGTTCCGGAGGTTATTGTAAATATCCCGTCCGGTGCTGGCCAAGGATCTGCCGAGCATCGTGGCGTGGGTCGTAAAGACCGTGCCAATGTCGGGAGAGGTCTTTTTGAGATTTAAAAGACCGGCGCCGCACATCCATTCATGGAAGAGGGCGACGGCCCTGCCGTTGTTAGGCCGGACTATGCTGTCATTAATCGCCGAAATAACCTCGCCGCAAGCCGTGGCGAACATCACCGGCTCGATATAATCCCAGCCCCCGGAGAGGGAATCCACGCCAAAATTTTTCCAGAGTTCATACAGGAGCTGATTGCTGCCGTACCTCTGATTGAAATCAACGAGAATGGCCTTGGGCCGTCCGGGGATTTTCCAGCGTCCGAGCCGGCATTTGAGATCCCGAGCGCTCAAGGCGCTCCGGACGGAGTCCCAGATGTGTTCGTCCGTCTCCTCGAAGCCGGCGTTATGCTGCAAAGAGGGCCCCAGCAGGAAATAATCTTCCCCGAACTTGTCCACCGCCTGCAGGGCTTTGCTGCTAACGACCGAATATATGCCCCCTACCTTGTTGCAGACTTCCCAGCTTACTTCGAAGAGAGTCACAGGGGCGTTGTTGAAATCCATAGAATCTCCTTTCGCGCCGGGCGACGTCCGCCGCAAAACCTTTCGCGGCCCGGCCGAGTTATTTAAGTCGCGAAGCGGCATGAATCGCTTTAACGCCATTCGCGATCCATGCCGGACCTGTGCCGCGCCGCCCGGAGCGAGCCGGACGGCGGAAATTGTCTAGCCCTTTTTTGCCTGCGTCTTTCTGGAAGCGGCTTTAGGCTCGGCCTCGGCTTTGGCCTCGCGCCTGGCGGCCTTGTGCTCTTCCTTGCCGAGCTTCTTTTCTTTGTCATGCAATTTTGCCAGCTCCAGATCTTCCTCGGCCTTTTGGACGCGCAGTTCCAGATCGGATACTACATTCATGTAGGTTATATAGGCGTCGTAAGGACTGGGGAAAGGATTGGGCCGGTCCGGAGCGAAGCTCGTAAACCATTTCGTGGACATATTATGAAAATGATCCACAGTTTGCAAACGCTCGAAATCGCGCAGGATATCCGGATCATTCAGGGCGCGGACGCGATCCGTCAGCTTGTATACAGTATGGATGGCGTCCTTCTGCATATCGTTTCCCAGCCAGGCGGTGAGATCGCGACCCTCGTCGTCCCAGGACATGAACTGGGGCGAGTCGATTTCGGCGACGGGCTTGAATTTTTTCGCGATCTCGCTTGGCGTGGCGAAATAGAAGTCCTTGTTTTCCAGGATGGCTCTGGGCAACGCTTCCATGAAGGCGAAGATTCCCGATTCGCGGGAATTGCGCAAGCCGAACACGTGATAATCATTGAAAATATTGACGACTTCCGCTTCGCCCAGCTGATGCACCCAGCCGGCGTATTTTTCGGCGGTCAGCGGCCATTCGCTCCAAGAGCGATCGTTGAAACGGCGCCCGATATCCACGGACAGGCCCACGTTGCGGAGGAGGAGGCGCATATTGGGCAGACCTATGGGACAGTACACATAGTTGGGGCTGCGCCAGCCCAGCACATGTTCCGCGCCCTCGGCCAGGACAGTCTTGAACCCCATTTCGTCGAGGCACACGGCCATATCGTTATTATAAACGAGCTCGGCGTTGCGGTAGGTCGTCGGTTTCTTGCCAAAAAGCTTCTTTACGCGACGCGCGTTTTCCTCCGTCTGGCGGATAAATTCATCGCGATTATAGAGGAAAGCGAAGCTGTGCGGACTCGACTCGGCCGCGAATTCGACGCTGCCCGTGTCGGCCAGGATCTGGAAACTTTCCAGCACTTCCGGCG
>CAMWPE010000140.1 GCA_947176055.1 uncultured Desulfovibrio sp. | reverse complement strand
GTGCCAGAGTATGAGCGGATATTTTCGTGAATTCTGGGGAATGTAATACTGCGCGTATCCATGATCGCCATGAAAGGTGTCCCCGTTTGGCTTTGTGGTCACGGTTCCCCCAAAAAGCAGGCTGCCCATGGTCTCGAGATGAATCGGCCCATCTTTTATTGCCGGATCGTCACGTCCAGGGACAGGCTGGGCCGCGGCGCACAAAAATAGCGTGAAAATCAGAACGGTTTACAGGATGGAGATTTTCTTCATCTCAAATTTCACTCCTTTTTGGATTTTAACATTATACCTCAACGCTCGCCATAAGCCATACATAAAACTCTATGATTTCTGCCTAAAACTCTATGGGAATGACATTCATGCTAAAAAAGAATAGGGATTTCATGAGAAGGCATTATTGTAAGGGGAAATTGGCATGCCGGGAAGCAAACGGGTTGAGAAAGAGAACCTGTGGAGAATCCTAAAAAAGACTATCATACAGAATACCGGCAAAAGCGGCATTTTCCCGACCAGGATTCCGGAGCTCTGCTATCATTGCCATGAGGAGCCGGAAATGCCAATCCGCCATTTCATGCAACCGGTTCTGATAATCGTTGTACAGGGCGCGAAATTTGTGCAGGTAGGGAATGACAGGCGCTCATATTCCGCCGGGATGTTCTTCCTGAGCGCTGTTGATATGCCTGTCACAAGCTGTGTTCTTGAGGCGAGCCGTACGCATCCATATTTGTCCCTGTCCATAAGCCTTGACATAAATATCATCGCCTCGTTCGCTGTCCAGGCACGGTTTATGCCGCGCTCCGAAAATGGAGCGGTGACAGGAGCCACAGGCCACGAAGCCGACGCCGAGCTTCTGGACGCGGTCGCGCGTCTGGCAGAATTGTCCCGGGATCCGGTTGATGTCGCCTGTCTCAAATCTGGCATTATTGGGGAAATCCATTACAGGCTATTGAAAGGAGGCGCCGGAGAAATTTTATATTCTCTTTGCTCGCTTAACGCGCCCCTGTCACGCATAAGGGATATAATAATGTGGATCCGCGAGAATTACAGAAAGCGGTTTACGATCTCGGACTTGTCAAGATATTTTTCGCTTGCGCCTTCAACTTTGCATAAGTATTTCAAGCAAGTGACCTCCCTGAGTCCGATCCAGTATCAGTAAATGCTCCGTCTTTGCGAGGCAAGGCGCATGCTCAATAACCGTGAGGCAAGAATTGTCGATATATCCGAAATGATTGGTTATGAAAGCGCGACGCAATTCAGTAGAGAATATAAGCGGCTTTTTGGCTCTTCCCCTATACGGCACAGAAATGGCGCATGAAAGTTGCCCGTAGGGCGCTGGCGTCTGACTGGCTGCGTTGAGCAAGAGCTTACGATAGGTACTATATATGGAGATAAATGCATTCCGCGCCAAAGCGCGATCGAGGCGAACATTATTATGATTTCAAAAGAGGAGTAGTCCATTCGGCGCTAGACTTCTTTCATCTTACGGGACGAGTGAGTCAAGACTTGATATGATATAATTTTCCGAACTGGACACCTTTATCTCGCTTATATTGAGAACAAAGAATATAGCCATAAAGAGGGTTCAGACATATGAGCATGATCGCAAGGATTACCGCAATATTGAACGCTTTCGCCAACCTTGAAATGGACTGTGTATTCTTTTCCCATTAATTTGCGTGTTAATTCCGCATCGGTTTTGGCCAGAGTTCCAGCTCTAGACGTATTGAAACCGTATCATAGGTTTGGCGGGAACCTATGATACGGTTTCAATGATCGGAAGATGCGAGGATGAGCAAGATGGGAGAACTGGATTTACAAAACATCCGCCGCTTGTGGTGGCAGGCCATCCAAAATTTTCGCCACCTTGACAAGGCGAAACCGCCGCCTTGCGCGTCAGATCGGCGAAATATTTTTTCTACCCGGGACTAGCGCTATATTAGAGAAAAAAGGACGGGCAACTTTTTGAGGAACTTGTTGAAACTTCCTATAATATATTGAACAATTATACGCATGTTTTCCCCCGTCTCCGCGAGGCGCTATTCCCATTTCGCCAATAATCTCATAAAATATTTCGTAAAAAGTTTTTCCTTTCAGCGAATTCATCTCGCTTCGGAATAATTTCGCGGAAACGAACGGTATATATCAATCCCTGAAATATACCATAGTATACGCGTTATCGTATGCTTTTTTTAATATTGTTAATATGGCGGAGGCAAAATGGTCGCGCTGTCTTTTTGTTTCCGGATTTCCGATAATTGGAATATGAAATCAACACTTTATATTTTTATCTTGTCGCTATTTCTCGCGACGCCCGGAATCGCGCGCGCCGAAGATCAAATATTTTTGTACGCAGGTTATTATGGGATGAGCAAAGATGATTTTTTTAAAAGCGGGCGGCCCAGTGCGATACATACCCGGATGGCCAGACGATCTGCAACCGCCAAGGGGTCATTTTTGGCGGTTTTCAATGGACGCAGTTTTTTGAGTTTGCGGATAATAAATTAACTTGTGTGGCTTTTGGCCAGCCCATCTCTATAAACGCGTTTGACGCCGCTTTAAAAGGGTTGCAAAATAAGAAATTTATACCAGTCAAAGCCGTCGAGGGAAAGGAAGAGGCGGATTTCTCGCTTTTATACGATGAGAATGGCGAACAAAAGCTTAAAAACGAATTAAATTTTTTTAATAAAACCCTCCTTTATTCGGATGATTTTAAGGCTTATTTTTGAAACCTTCCGTTCTATATATTTATAAGAATCTGGGCGCCCTCCCGGAAAACGCGGTAGTCGCTTCTCTTGGCGCTTCAAAAAGTCAGGGGAATCTTTTTATATGTTTTGAATTAGCAAAAAAATTCGCTTTGTCTCCTGTTGAATAATCGATATGGCAAGTTTCGCTTAAAATTATTCCTTAATAACGAAGAAAGTTCCTGTTAAACGATATTCCGCCAGCGCCATTGTCGCGCGAAACAGCGAGATTTCGCTCCGCGTCCTCAAAACGCCCAATCCCCATCGATTATTTCTCGTTTTTTATTTTCCAGGAAATTTCGTTAAAGGCATTTAACAATGGCCCGTCGTAAATAGTTTTCAATTCCGGAGTCCCGAAATCGACCAGCAGGCTAAAATCGTCGAAGCCGGCGTTGACCATATCAATAAACGCGGCTCCGTTTTCGATTGTTCCGTACGCGCCGCGCGCGAGTTTTATTTTCCGGTCGATCTCCTTTTTATTGTTCGCGAGATACGCGGCTCGCCGTTTTAACAGGTCGATGTAGAGATCTGCGACTTCGATAGTTTTCTCATTCATACTCCGGATTCTTTCGTAATGCGCTTTTTCGGCGGCGGAGGAGCCTCGAGCGTTCCTTTTGGCTTCGTCTAAATTATTCTTCGCTATACTCCGGTATTTTTTCGCGCCCTCGCGATATTCCCGGATTTTTTCCAGCGTTTTGTCATGGGCCTGGGCCCAGGCTTCGAGAGACAACAAATAGACGCCGGTATAAATTCGCGCCAGATTTATATTGTCGGGATTCGAGCGCAGCTCTTTTTCCATGACCGTTTGCAAGCTTTTCATGTTGGCGGCCATATTTGTCAGTCTCGCGAGTTCTTCGCCCTCCGCGGAGACGACAAAATAATTTATTTGCTCTTCGCCCAGGTTTACGCCTCTTTCAGCCAATTTTTGCCGAACCTGAATTTTTAACTCTTCTATCCGGCGCGAGTTCATGGCCTTTTCTTCAGGAATCGTCGCCAGTCTCTTATCGATGCTTTTTCTGGTGTCCGCGAGCGGATTCCAGGAGGATTCCGGAGCCGCGACCTTTTTTCTGCGTAGTTCCGTGTCTTCCTCATCCAGCTCCATGTTCTTTATTTTTAAATTATTTATGTGATCCAAATACTCGCTGGCTTCGGTGACGCCTAGAACCTTGATAGCTTCGTTTAGCAAACGAATATAACGCGGCGAGCGGAAAGTAAAAAATTCCATCGCCGTTTTGCGGTTCCTGTCCGGATCCATTAGACTATTTTTGGCTTCCTCTCCCAGAGCGTTCATTTCTTTCCAGAGTCGCGAAAAATTCGCGCCCAAGGAATCGGCGAGCGCCGAGGACCCTGAAAAAATCAATAAAAAAAATAATATCCCGAATTTGCGCATGGATCTTCCTTTTTCATTTTATTAAATTATTGAAACCCAATCCGGCGCCCGCGAAGCAAGCGCCGTCGGTTTCGCGCGAAGGCTTTTAATTAAAGGAGCAGGTTATGGATTTGCCTATAAAAATAAAAAAATTGTCGGAAAAAGCAATAATTCCGGATTATAAAAAACGCGGCGACGCCGGATTCGATTTCCATTGTATCGAAGAAGTTGCTTTAGGACCAGGGGAAACGGGAATTGTCAAAACGGGACTGGCTTTCGCCATACCGGAGGGTTACGAAATGCAGATACGTCTGCGCTCCGGCGCGTCCTTGCGGACGCCGCTGATTATCCCCAACGCACCCGCCACGATAGACGCCGGTTACCGCGGAGAGATAGGTATAATAGTTCGCAATATTGGCCAGCATCCCTATACGGTCGCCGTAAACGAAAGGATCGCGCAGGGTATAATCGCTCCCGTCGCGCGCGCCATTTTTGACGAAGTCGCGGAACTTCCCGCGTCCGAACGGGGCGCCTGGGGGTACGGCAGCACCGGCCAGGATTAAAAAACGCCTTCCCCGCCAAAAAACTATTAAATTTTTTAGCGAAATAAACTTGTAATAAATCAAATATTATTGCCGCGACGATAAAACCGTCCTATTCTGCTACGGCTATTCCAAAAACCGCATTCCGTCGCGAGACTCTTTTCAATTATCCGCGAACGGGGAGCGAATCGGCCGCTTTCGCAAAATTCATCAGCGCGACAAGCGGGCTCGTATGGCGCGTTGGGCGATTCGCGGGCGTCCCTATAAGCTCGCGCTTGAACTTAAACAGACCGGCGGGGGAACGGTCATAGAAAACGAAGGACTACTATGCCAGAAGCGTGGATTCAAAACTACATCACTGTGGGAAACAGCACAGTTCTCTCGGCCCTGGTAGCCGCCATTCCATTGTTGATTCTCTTTTATCTTTTGGCGGTCAGGAAATCAAAGGGGCATATCGCGGCAATCTGGGGCCTGGCCGGCGCTTTGCTCGTCGCCGTATTCGTCTGGAAAATGCCCGTAGGTCTGGCAATCGGCGCGACATTGATGGGCGCCGCGTTCGGTCTTTTCCCCATCGTCTGGATCGTGGTCACAGCGGTCTGGGTCTATAATATGACCGTTGAATCAGGCGAGTTTGAAATAATCAAGGACTCATTAGCAAGGTTAACCGACGATCGCAGATTGCAAGCCCTATTAATCGCCTATTCTTTCAGCTGTTTCATCGAAGGCACGGCCGGTTTTGGCACGCCTGTCGCCATCGCCGCCGCCATGCTAGTCGGCCTGGGCTTCACCCCGCTCTGGGGCGCGGGCATAGCGCTTATCGCCAACACCGCTCCGGTGGCTTTTGGCGCAATTGGCGTGCCGATCATTACGGCGGCTTCCGTTTCCGGGCTTAATTTATTGTCCGTCAGCTCCATCGCGGGCGTTCAATTGGCGATTCTGGCCCTTATAGTGCCTTTCTGGGTATGCATAGTCATGTGCGGTTTTAGCCGTACCATGGAAGTACTCCCCGCGATTCTCGTATCCGGCGTCGCTTTCGCAGGAGCGGAATATCTGCTCTCGAATTTCCATGGTCCGACTCTTCCGGACATTGGAGCCTCCATAGCCTCCATTGTCGCGCTCGTCTTACTCCTCAAAGTCTGGCGTCCCAAGGCGTCTTTCCGCTTCGAGGGCGAACAAGCCGCCAATCTATCCGGGGACGGCTATACTTTTGGCGAAGTACTGCGGGCCTGGACGCCTTATCTTATTCTGGCGGTGTTCGTATTTTTCTGGGGTTTGTCGAGCTTCAAAGCTATCCTCAACGGCATCCCAGGCGCGATATTCAGTTTTGGCTGGCCGGGCCTGGACGGCGAAATTATGAAAACCGCTCCCATAGTCAAGGAGAACGCGGTTTACGGCGCCAAATATACTTTTAACTGGCTCTCCGCCGGCGGCACGGCCATCCTCTTGTCCGGTCTAATCTCCATTCCCTTCATGCCCCGTTACGGCTACGCGAAAGGGATCGCCTGTTTTTTCAGGACGATCAGGCAACTGATTCTCCCCATCATTACCATTGCTCTCATTCTCGGACTCGCCTATCTGATGAATTACTCGGGCATGAGCGCGACTCTGGGATTGGCTTTTACGCTTACCGGCGGCTTCTTCCCATTCTGCGCTCCCATTTTGGGCTGGCTGGGCGTTTTTCTGACCGGCTCCGACACGTCTTCCTGCGCGCTCTTCGGCGGCATGCAAAAAGACACGGCTCTGGCTGTGGGCATGAATCCGGATCTTGCCGTAGCGTCGAACGCGGCCGGAGGCACAACCGCCAAGATGATTTCGCCGCAGTCGCTTTCCGTAGCCACAGCGGCCACCGGCATGGTTGGCGAGGAGGGCAATCTGTTCCGCTTTACCATATTGCACAGTATAGGAAT
>CAMWPE010000139.1 GCA_947176055.1 uncultured Desulfovibrio sp. | reverse complement strand
GATCGCGAGTCTGGAAAGCCTGGCCATATGAAGGACTTCGTCGCGCCCTACGAGGCTATCGCTGGACATATCATTTTCCTGTTATTTTGTTGGCAAACGCAATTTATACGAGGACCGCGGATTCGTGGATAACGGAGCTTGAGGGGCGACTGGCGCGGGAGCTATTTTCGCGGGCGTCGCGGGAGGCGTCGCCGGTTCGGCAATTGGCGTAGCCGATATTACCGGCTCTTCCTCCGCCGGAGTATTGTATTGGGCGTCCCGAATGCCTTGATAGCGCAACGCGGCCCTTTCGTATGCGGCTGTCCTGGCCCTTTTTAATAAATCGGGATTCGCCGGTTTCATTCCTTGCGAGGAGACTTGGAAAATATAAAGACGTTGCGATTCGCGCCCGGCGTGATCCCAGGATATGGGAGCAAGAGCGCGAGCTTTTGGCGACGCTTTTTGGGCCATTGTTGTCACAAGAGACGATTCGTACCGGTCGTTCAACCCCAGCCATGCGGCGAAATTAGCAAAATCAAAACCCAGCGCCGTCCAGAAATCCGCTTTCGCGTCTTGCAATTTTTTGGGAGCATTTTGGGCATTCCACGCCCCGGGGAAGACAGCGAGCTCATATTTAGCGGCTTTCGCGACGGGTTTGCCCGCAAGCGCGGGTTCCCAAAGGGTGGTTCCCATAAGAATGAGACGATCTTCGCCATTGGCGATCAGGCTGTTTGTCACCGCGTCCATATTTTTCCAGGAATCGGGCAAAAAAAGCGCTTCAAATTCCGTTCTTGGTATAGGCTGATTCCGGGGAGGCACCCTTTCAGGATTAAGCATGGGCGAAACGGCGCCCCGAATGGAGGTCGCGGATTTGGCATTGTAGGACGCTTTTTTTAAGGTCAGGTTTCTCTCGGAGAGATTTTTTTCAAATAAATCCGTCATTTTCGCGCCGTAACTATCGTCCGGATATATCGCGCCGTAAGAGCGAATATTCATATCATCCGCCGCGAACTTCGTAAGCGCGTCCACCTGATCTTTAGGAGACGGGAAAAAGCGCCACGCTATAACGCCTTCTTCGCCGTCGCGAAGGGCAGGCAGAAAAGTAAAAAATATCTTTTTGTCAAGCAATCCGGCTTTTTTCTCATCGAGATAAGCCCGCTCCCGCAATGGACCGCCAACGACCGCGCAGGATTCAGGCAACGCTTCAAGACGGGAAATCCAATCTGGAGCCTCTGTATTAATTGTCTCGAGACGCGCGTTGATTCCGGCTTGTTTCAATTCCTCCAGCGCCAATTTCGCGCCCTGACCAATCTTCGCCCCCCATGGAGCGTAAGGACCGCTTGTGGGCAATGCCAGGACGACGCATGGAGATTTGTTGCTCCCGCCTTCGGGCAAACGGTCGCCCCGACCAAAACCTCCGAGCGAGCATCCCCATAAGAACAAAAGGACAAGAAACAAGGGCGCGATTTTTATTACGGGTAATTTAAATAAATAAGAAAAGATCGTCATAGGCGCTCTTTACCTCATATAAATATAATAAGAACAATAGAGATATATGTAATTCAAGAGGGCGACGGACGCAAGAGCGGCCTCCGCCATCTAAAAATTTATAACTATGGGTCGAGATTATTTTAATTACATAGAGCGCGCTATATTTTTGCGATCGTCTCGCCGCAACGGTAAATTTTTGCGTATTGTCCCGTAAATATAGGGGCGTTTAACAAAAAAAGGCGCGCGTCAAAGACGCGCGCCGGACTGTCGCGGATTAATTATTTCTTGACTTCGGTGAAGTCGGCGTCAACAACGTCGTCGTCCGGTTTGCCACCGCCGGTGGCGCCGGAGGAAGCGCCAGCCTGCTGTTCGCCGCCCGGCTGGGCCTGTTGCTGGTAGAGAGTTTCGCTCAATTTATGGGAAGCCTTGGTGAGCTCTTCGGTGGCCGCTTTGATGGCCGAAATATCTTCGCCTTCAATCAGCTTCTTCAGATTGTCGATCTTGGCCTGGATGTCCTTTTTATCCGCTTCGCTAGCCTTGTCGCCCAGATCGGCGAGATGTTTTTCCGTGCCATAGATCAGGCTGTCCGCGTGGTTGCGGGCTTCGATAAGCTCTTGACGTTTCTTGTCTTCGCTGGCGTGAGCCTCCGCGTCCTTAATGAGCTTCTGGATATCTTCTTCGGAAAGACCGGAGCTCGACTGAATCTTGATGGTCTGTTCCTTACCGGTGCCCATATCCTTGGCGGACACGTTGACAATGCCATTGGCGTCGATATCGAAGGAGACTTCGATCTGCGGCACTCCGCGGGGAGCTGGCGGAATTCCGGCGAGATCAAAACGGGCCAGCGTCATATTATCGGAGGCCATGGGACGCTCGCCCTGCAGGACATGGATGGAAACGGAGGGTTGATTGTCCGCCGCCGTGGTGAATACCTGGCTTTTTCTGGTAGGAATGGTGGTGTTGCGATCGATAAGTTTGGTGAAAACGCCGCCCATGGTTTCGATGCCCAGGGAAAGAGGCGTAACGTCGAGCAACAGCACGTCTTTTACGTCTCCGGCGAGAATGCCGCCTTGAATGGCCGCGCCCATGGCCACGACTTCGTCGGGATTGACGGATCTATTGGGCTCCTTGCCGAAAAATTCGCCGACCTTCGTTTGCACGAGCGGCATTCTGGTCTGGCCGCCAACAAGCAGAACTTCGTTCACTTCTTTTGGATCGAGACCGGCGTCGGTCAGGGCCTGGTTGCAGGGCTCTATGGTGCGATCGACGAGTTCGGAGCAGAGGGCATCGAGTTTGGCGCGCGAAAGTTTAATCAAGAGATGTTGGGGACCGGCTTGATTAGCGGTGATAAAGGGCAGATTGATTTCCGTCTCCATGGCCGTGGAGAGTTCTTTCTTCGCCTTTTCGGCGGCTTCTTTCAGACGCTGCAAGGCCATGCTGTCCTGGGACAGATCAATGCCTTTTTCTTTCTTGAACTCATCCACGAGGTAAACGATAATTTTCTGGTCGAAATCCTCGCCGCCAAGGAAGGTGTCGCCATTGGTGGAACGGACCTCGACTACGCCGTCGCCGACTTCGAGGACGGAAATATCAAATGTGCCGCCGCCGAGATCGAACACGCCGATCTTTTCGTTTGTTTTCTTTTCAGCGCCGTAAGCGAGGGAAGCGGCGGTGGGCTCGTTGATAATGCGCATGACTTCGAGGCCAGCGATGCGACCGGCGTCTTTGGTGGCCTGACGCTGGGCGTCATTAAAATAGGCGGGAACAGTGATTACGGCCTGGGTAACCGTTTCGCCGAGATAGGCTTCGGCGTCGGCCTTGAGTTTGGCGAGGATCATGGCGGAAATTTCGGGAGCGCTATAAACTTTGCCATCAACCTCCACGCCGGCGTCGCCGTTGGGGAGTTTCACGATTTCGTAGGGGGAATTTTCTTTCCAGCGCTCGACTTCGCCGCTGTCGTATTTCCGGCCCATGAGACGCTTAATGGCGAAAATCGTCCTTTTGGGATTGGTGACGGCCTGGCGTCTGGCAAGATCGCCCACCAGTCTTTCCTTGTCGGTAAAAGCGACCACGGAGGGAGTGGTTCGACCGCCTTCGGGATTGGTGATACATTTGGGATCTTTTCCCTCCATGACGAAGACGCAGGAGTTTGTAGTGCCAAGGTCGATGCCAATAATTTTGGACATATGCTATTCCTCCTCGGGAATACAAGCGGTTAAGTCATTAAATCCAGAGCGCTTTTTCGCCATAGCCAAACCGGTTAACCCAAAAATAGATATAAGATTTTCGTCGCGGTCGTCCAGTGAAAAGGCGTAATTTTTTTTATTTTTATAGAGGCAAATCCAGATCCCTCAGTAAGTTCTCCGCCGCCATGGAACCCATCAATTCGGTCGCTCCCAGGGTAGAAGAGGAGCAATGGGATCCCATTGCCAGATTATCCAATTTATACCATTCGGGGTTAACCGGAGGTTCATGGTCGAACACATCGAGACCCGCCCCGTAAATAGCGTTTGTTTTCAGCGCTTCCAGCAAAGCGAACCCGTCAATCAACTCGCCCCTCGCGGTGTTGATCACTATAGCGTTTTTTTTCATGGAGGCGATTCTATCTTTATTAATAATATATCTGGTTTCGGGGGTAAGCGAGCAGTGCAGACTAATAAAATCCGCTTCGGAACAAATCCTGTCGGGATCGGCGCGTTCCACGCCGTATTCGATGGCGAAATCGTCGTCCCAGACAGGATCAAAAGCGAGAATACGCATGGAAAAACCTTTCGCCCTTTTCGCGAGTCGCCGTCCTATGGCGCCCAGGCCGATTATGCCAAGAGTCTTGTCGAAAACGTCTATCGTAGTAATCTTTGACCAGTCTTTCGCGCGGCAGCGACGATCAATCAGGCATATCCGGCGCGCGACGGCCAGCATTAATCCGAAAGCGTAATCGGCGACGGCGTCGCTGTTGGCTCCGGTTGTTCTGGAAACTTTAATGCCCCGTTCTTCGCAGATCTTTAAATCGATATTGTCCAGACCAACGCCGTATTTGCTGATCGCGCGCAAACGGGGCGCTTTGGACAGAACCGCGGCGTTTAACGGATCGACGCCAATTATAACGCCTTCGCAAGGAGCTATAAGCTCGCTTATGGCCTTTTCGGAAAGTATCGCGCCGGTAGTGTTTCTTATAATTTCCAGACCGGCTCTTTCCAGTTTTTCAAAAAGTTCGGGATTGGATTTGCCGAAAGATCTGGGAGTAATCAGGATCTTCATAATGTTCCCCGGGTTTAATTGTCGCTGTCTCCGTTATTTTCATTCTCGTCCGTTTTGTCTAACGCGATGACATCGAGCATGGAATATAGTTTTCCTGGTTTTTTATCCTTGAGCCAGGCCGCGGCGCGCAATGCCCCGCGCGCGAAATTTTGGCGCGTTTCGCTAGTGTGCCTGATCTCGATAATTTCGCCGGGTCCAAAGAAAAAACAGTCGTGGACGCCGGGAACATCGCCGCCGCGCAGGGCCATAACGCCAATTTGTTTGTCCGGTCTTTCGCCTATGACGCCGTCGCGTCCGGAAACCCGGACATCGTCCAATTTCCACTCTCTCGCGGAGGCCAACGCTTCGGCGAGTATTAAAGCCGTGCCGCTTGGCGCGTCTTTTTTGCGTCTGTGATGCGTTTCCAGTATTTCCATATCGTAAGCCGGCCCGAGAGCTTTCGCTATCAGCGGAAGAAATTCAAGCAACACGTTTACGCCCACGCTCATATTGGCCGAGCGGAGCATGGGAGTTTTTAAAGCCAGCGTTTCGAGAGTCGCCTCGTCCTTCCGGGTAAAGCCCGTGGAGCCGATTACGATGGGCAGACCGTTTCGCGCGGCGGCCTCGGCGGCGCCCATACTCGAATCCGGAGAGGAAAAATCGATGATTACGCCCCGCGCGCCTTCGTTTATGACATCTTCAAGCGAAGCTCCAGTCGGGCATATCGCGGTCAAAGCCGGTTCCGCTGGGGAAAGGTCGACAGCTCCCGCGAGTCCGAACGCGGGATTTTCGGCGATGGCTTCGCGCAGGGTTTTGCCCATTCGCCCATTCGCTCCGATTATTATGACAGACGTAGTGTTTTTGCTCATGACGGCATTTCCTTGAATTTAAAAATTTTTATGTCCGGATACCGGAGTCTTTTATCATATCCAGGAACTGGGTTTCGTTTAGTATGGGAATATTTGCGTCGAGCGCTTTTTGAAGTTTGGACCCAGCTTTTTCGCCCGCGACAAGATAATCGACGCTTTTGCCAAAGGAGTCGACGACTTTCGCGCCCGCTTGCCGCGCCAGTTCGCCGGCTTTAGAGCGCGGAATTTCCAACGAGCCGGTAAAAAGGATCGTTTTTCCAGCGAAGGGACCTTTCGGCGTTTCTTTTTCGTCGCGAAATTCCGCTTTTGGCCATAATCCGTAACCGCGCAAACGTGTCAGGATTTCTCCATTGGCGGGAGTTTCGAAGAAATACCTAATCGCAGCGGCGACTTCCGGCCCAACGTCGGGAAGCTTTCGCAAGTCTTCGTCGGAGGCGGCGCCCAGCGCGTCTAGATCCTGAAAGTTTCCGGCCAGCGTCAACGCCGTCTGTTCGCCTACATGACGTATTCCCAGGGCGCGAATGAATTTAACCAGGGTAGCGTTAGTTTTCGCTTCTTCGATGGATTTAAGGATATTGTCCGCGAGTTTAGGACCCATTCGATCATATTCGAGTAGTTCCTCCCTGGTCAGCTCAAAAAGATCGGCCGGGGACTTTACTTTTTCCGAAGCGACCAGGGATTCGATCCATTTTTCTCCAAGTCCCCTGATATCCAGTCCCGATTTGGAGGCGAAATGTTGAATTGAGCGCAAGCGGATGGCGGGACAGCCGAGATTGTCGCAACGCCATACGGATTCGTCCGGCTCGCGACGCACAGGTTGACCGCAGACGGGGCAGACTCCGGGAAATACGAAAGGTTTCGCTCCTTTAGGACGCGCGTCCGAATCGACGCCGACAATTTCCGGTATCACGTCGCCGGCGCGCTGGACGATGGCCGTGTCGCCTACGCGCAGATCCAGGGCTTTGATGTCGTCTTCGTTATGCAGGGT
>CAMWPE010000138.1 GCA_947176055.1 uncultured Desulfovibrio sp. | reverse complement strand
GTCGCCTCTCTCGCCGGCGAGGACGCGGGAGAGCTCTCGTATGTCGTATGGGAGAAAGTCGCGCCGGGATTTGGTTAATGGCCATACCTTCTCCGGAATTTTGGGAAACAAATCCAGGATACGGCTTTGTTCCCCGGTCAACGGGAGGAAAAGCGCCAAATTGCGACTTCCGTTATTTTTGCCGGACTTTGTAATATTTTGCGGCTTCATCAATATAACCAGCGCATTTCGGAGAGATAAGCGTTGAGAAAATCTTTGTCTTCGGCGAGGGGAAGAACCCGGGCTCCGGCGCGAATCCGGGCGAGATAATCGAGGCGTCCGGGTTCCATTGCCAGCAACGCGGCTCCATCGAGCGCCGCGTTCCCTACGACTATCGTCCGGTCTTCGAAAGACGCCGGCGCGAAGCCTAGCTCAATGAGATCCGCTATGTTCGCGGCGCCCCCCAAAGCTCCGGCCAGACAGAAAGAGTTAATATCGCTGGGAGAGAGGCGCGCGAAGGAGAGGAGCTTCTTTATGGCCAGACTGAAGGCGGCTTTGGCTTTCAATAAAAGCTCGACATCCTCCGGCCACAGCTCCAGGTCGCGAGGAAGCCGCGCGCGGCTAAAATCGTTTTCCGGAAATATATATTTCGCCATGTTTCGCGCCAACGGCGATGAGGCGACAAAGCGGCCGGAGTCATCCATAGCGCCGATTCGGGAAAGAATGGCCAGCAGGGAAAGATATCCAGTCGCGCCTATGGCGGCGGTCGCTCCCGGCGCGTATAACGTTTCTTTCAACCCCGCCGGCGAAATGGAATAGGAGACGACTACTCCGGGACCGGCCATCGCTCCGCCGGACGGCCCAACGCCTTCGAAAGCGGGCCCCATGGGAACGCTGGTTGCGAACAGCTCGTCGTTTTCCTTGAGTAGCAGAAATTCGGCGTTGGTGCCCAGATCGGCGATCAGCATGGGACGCGGATAGGCCGCGGCGGCGCAGGAGAGCGCGGCGCACGCGGCGTCGCCGCCGACAAATGGGGCGATTAAAGGAGGAATGACGGTTCGGTAAACGCCGTCCAGAAGTTCCAGATTTATAATTTCGCCGCCCTGGTAAGCCAGAGTATAAGGCGCGGCCCGCAAACCCGAAACATCCTTCCGTAGCAATATTTCCGTCATTACTGTATTGGCCGCGACGCAGAGCATGGCGGGGAAGGCTCCTTTTTTTTCAAGGGCCGAGACAATGGAGCCAATTTCGGCCAGGGCGAGATCGGCGAGAACGGAACAGGGGATACTGGCGACGTCCAGTCGCGAAACGCAATCGGAGCCGGCGCCAGCCTGGGGATTTAATGTTTTTCCGGAAGCGACGGCAGTTTTGTTCGCGACCGCTCTCCATTCTATGTTGGTGGTGCCCAGGTCGATTCCAAGAGCGCAAGAGCCCCGCGCGCCGACAGCTATATCCGCGGACGGTCTCCTGAAACTGACAGGAGGCAGATAGATGGTCTCGTCTTTTTCCACGCGGCGGCGACAAGTAAGTCGCCATCCCTCCTCCAGTTCCTCCGCCTTGAAAAATTTTATATCCGCCGGGAGGGGAGGCGGCGCGGAAGGAAAGAGCGCCCGGCAATTCCCGCACAGAGCCAGGCCGCCGCAGAGGGGAATGGGAGAGACGCGGCCGGAAAGCCAGACGGCGCGGGATAACACGTCGCCTTTCGCGGCGCCGATCAGGATGGATTCTTCCGGGTTTTCCAGATTTTTAAGCGTCAGGCGGGCTATTGCTTCCATAGATTGGCGTATTTCGCCGCTATGCCGTCCGTCCTATCGACTAACTTATCGACTATACCGTCGAGATCATCGGAATTAACCGTGCCTATTTCGCGGGCGAGAAGAAAGCTTAAATAACCTTTGCCCTGGCTGAATACCCAGCAAACTCCATATATGGAACCCACGCTGGGACGGCTGGGAAATTCGGGCGCGGTAGTCAGGAGCAGGCGGAGTTCCGGGGCATCCTTGTCTTCCTCGGAATTTAATTTAAAGAGACTGCTTTGATTGAAGCGCTCGCGCAGACGCGTGGCCAGTCTGGCGCCGATGGTGTCGGAGCCGTCGCTTATCACCCTTATGCCCGTGGCCCGATCAACTGTTTTTTGCGGCGCGTCAAGCGCGGGCTGACCAGGTCGCGCGGTTTCGGGAACCGTAGTCGCCGCGAGCGGCGCGGTCGTAAGAATAAGCGCCAAAAGCGGCGATAGAACAAGAGAGCGCGTTTTCATAGGAATCGCCTTTATTTTGTTAAATTGTTCCTTACTCTTATTGCCTAAACGACTAAAACAAAGCATCGCGAATATTATAGCGAATTTCGCTTGAAATTATCCCTTAACGGCGAGATATTTTCCATTGAGCGATATTGTCGCCGACGTTATGGCGGTCCCGGCTTCGCGCGTCGCGACGCCCATGGCGCGCGAAATTTTTTAATCGCGACGCGCTATGGGGACAAGACCGCGAAATAGCGAAGCGCTCGCGACGTTTACGACGTACAAAATGGTCGCTAAAACTTTCCGTGAAATATCGCGAACGGGGCGCGCTCAAATTTTTTTCCAGTCTTTTATGCCGATATCTATTTCCGGAATGCCGCGATAATTATCGATTCTTGGCGTGTAGGCGATCCGGATCATCGATTTTTCCATCCCCCGGGGGAATTCGGCGCCCATGCCCCAAGCTTTGGCGTCCAGAGTCGTGTCGCTTTCGCCATCCCGTAATTTTAGGCGGACGTGTTTGCCGCCGCGACCCAGGGATTTAATTTCGGCGATTTGAAGAGGGGGCGAGACAAAAACAGGCTCCTCGTTGCCCGGACCGTACGGCTCCATAAGCTGGAGTTCTTTTAGAAAAGCGGCGTCGCTAGCTTCCGCGAAATTAAGTTCGCCCGCCAGAATGAGATCTTGAAGCGGAGGTTTATCGCCCAGCTCCTCGCGGACAACGTCCGAAAAAATCCTCCGGAAATTATCCAGATTATGCCGGAGAAGGCTCACGCCCGCGGCTTGCTTATGACCGCCGAAGCCCGTCAGACAAGATTCGCATTTTTTCAATCCTTGATAGAGGTCGAAAGGCGGCAGGGATCGGCCGGAGCCTTTAAGACGGTCTCCGGTTTCATAAAGGATAATCGCCGGCATATTGAATGCTTCGACAATCTTAGAGGCGACGATGCCCACAACGCCGGGATGCCAATCCTCGCCCGCGAGGACCAGGGAGGATAAATTATCGCGTTCCAGCAAAGTTTCGGCCTGTTCGCTGGCCTGCCCGAAAATTCTCTCCTCTTCCAGTTTGCGTTTGGTGTTGTATTCGTCAAGTTTCGCGGCCAGAATAGCGGCCTCTTGCGGATCCTTGCCGCGCAATAGTTTTAAGGCTATTCCGGGATGACCCATCCTCCCCGCTGCGTTAATGCGCGGCGCGAGCCTGAAGCCCACTTCCTGGCTGTTTATTTCCGCGCCAAGGGTTAATCCGCTAACAGTCTTAAGGGCGTTTACGCCTGGGCGAGCCGATTTGGCAAGCTTGTTTAAACCTCCGCGCGTCAGAATCCTGTTTTCCCCCGAAAGGGTCATAATATCCGCGATTGTGCCGAGAGCCACCAGATCGAGCGCCTCGTCCATCTGGTAACGCCGGCCGCTGGAAGCGGAAAGAAGATTGTTGACCGCGGCCATGAAATAGAATGCCACGCCCACGCCGGCGAGATCTTCGCAAGGCCAGGGGGAACCGGCGGCCACGCGCGGATCGACGATGGCCGTCGCTTCGGGCAAGTTCCCCGGCGGGAGGTGATGATCGCTGACAAAGACCGACATACCCAGTTCCCGGGCTCTTTTTACGGCTTCGTTATTGCCTATGCCGCAATCCACGGTGAGGAGGACATCGCAACCCCGCGAAGCGAGATCCTCGATGCCTTTTATGTTTAAGCCGTAACCTTCTTTTAATCGGTCTGGAAGATAAGGAACCGGTTCAATACCGTGGGCCTCGAACACATCGAGAACCAGGGTTGTCGATGTGACGCCGTCCACATCGTAATCGCCCCAGACAGCGATCTTCGCGCCTTTCCGGATTTTGCTCACAAGTTTTTCAGCGGCCTGTGGGATAAGCGGCCACAGTTCGGGACGGGTAAGATTGCCCAGACGCGCGTTAAGGTAGTTATCGATCGCTTCGCGGGAGCGCAACCCCCTGCGCCATAGCACGGAGAGAAAAAGGGGCGAAATATCCAAATACGAGGCCAGATTTTCCGCGTCCGGAATGGGGGGCAATTCGGGAAGTGTCCACTGTCTCACTGAGCGTCCGCGTCTTTGCCATCGGAATAGCCGGCGAGATAGACCCTTGCCTGTTCGATTTTTTCGTCCGGTATCAGTGATTTCCGCTCCATCCAGTCGAGGAATTTTAACGAGACAGGATGCGCCGGAGCCAATTCAAGCGCTTTAAAAAGCTGTTCCAGGCAACCGTCGATATCTTTGGCCTCCAGGAGAGCGCGGGCGAGATTGGCGCGCAGGTTTTCGTCGTTTTCGCTTAGCTCTATGGCTTTTTTATAGTATTCAACCGCCTGTTTGAGCATTTTGTTTTTGCGCAGATTAATACCAAACTCGTTGAACAAATGCTTATGTTCGGATTCGAACGCGCTCTCCAGTTTGACGAGCCGTTCGAAAATATTTTCCGCTTTTTCCAGCTCGCCGCGCTCCATATAGGTGATGCCGATGCCTAAATTGGCGCGCACATTTTCCTCATCGACTTTGAGCGCGCGGGAATATTCGTATTCCGCCGCGAAGTTTTCGCCTTTTTCGCGATGCGAGTCGGCGCTTGAAATAGTCTGATTCAAGTCTTTCATCCTTGGATACACGGACATTTGATAAAATTCCGGCTCCGGGGAAAATTTGGCGATGAGTTCCTCCATGGTAATCTTGCGTTTGGGTCCGCTTGGCACATAATTGGGGTTGAGCGGCTGGCATTCGATTTCGTCGCCTTTTTGCTCGACAAACCAGAATGTTTTTTGGACGGTCTTGCGCGTGGTGGTTCCTGTCCCCACCTTGCGGATTTCCTGTGTGGAGAAAACTCCCTTGATATCGGATTTGCCGTCGCGCGACGTTGATTGCGACATTTTTTTTCCCCGTATATATTATAAATTGCCATTCATCGCGTCGCGGATACGCGCCGCCGCCTTCGCGGCGTCATCCGCCTCGCAAACGGGACGTCCTACCACGATGTAATCCGCTCCGGCTTCGACGGCCTCGCGCGGCGTGACAGAGCGTCTTTGATCGTCCGCGGCAGGCTCCAGTCTGACGCCGGGACACACGCGGATAAAAGCCGGCAAACAGGTTTTTATGGCCGCGGCTTCCCGGCCGGAGCACACGACGCCGTCCAGGCCCCATTTCCACGCGTCGCGAGCCAGGGATAACGCGAACTCCGAAGGGGGAAGGTCAATTCCGGGCATTTCGCCTCGCGCGAAGCTGGTAAGAGCGGTCACGCCGATTAAAAGGCAGGGGCTTGCCTGTTCGACTATTACGCGCCGCGCGGCCTCGCACATCCTCGCTCCGCCCTGACAATGGATGGTCATCATGTCCGCGCCGTATTTCAGGGCCGCTCTCACGGCTCCCTCAACGGTGTGGGGGATATCGTAAAATTTTAGATCGAGAAAAACGCGAAAGTCGCGCTTCTTTAATTCCCTTACGATATCCGGGCCGGCTGAAATAAACAGCTCCAGACCAACTTTGAACCAATCGACGATACCCGACAGGGAGGAGGCGAGATTGAGCGCCTTATCCGGATAGGGCGTGTCCAGCGCGACTATTAACGAAGCCATATCAATCGGTATCCCGCGCGAGCTTGTCTATAAACGAAGTATGGAGGGAGGGGGCGAGAGTGGAAGCGAGATAAAAATTTTTTAGATCGTCGTACGCTCGGCGCAGATCGTCGTTAATTATTACCGCGTCGTACCAACGAGCCTGGGCGATCTCGCCCGCGGCGTTGCGCAATCTCCTTTTTACGCTTGCCTCGTCGTCCAGTCCGCGTTTTCGCAAGCGTCTTTCAAGCTCTTCCGCGCTGGGAGGCAGGATAAAAGCGAATTTAGCGGCGGGGAACAATTTTTTTATATTCGCGGCTCCCTTGACATCGACTTCCAGCAAAACGTCGCGACCGGCGGCGAGGTGATCTTCCGCCTGATCCCGGGGAGTGCCGTACATATTTCCATGAACTTCGGCGTATTCGAGAAACCGGTTGGCTTCGATCATTTTCGAGAAGTCGTCGCGGGTGACAAAGAGGTAGTCGACTCCATTTTTCTCTCCTTCTCGCGGGGCGCGTGTGGCGCAGGACACGGAACGATAGATATTGGGAAAATCTCGGCGCAACATTGAGCAGAGCGTTGTTTTTCCCGCGCCCGACGGGGCGCTGACGACAACGAGGACCCCCGATCGATTCATTTCGTCTCCCGCGCGAAGCGCTGGCTTATTGTTTCGGCCTGGATCGCGGATAATATTACATGATTTGAATCTGTAATAATTATGGAGCGCGTCTTGCGACCTTGCGTAGCGTCTATCAGACGACCCTCGTTTTTGGCGTCTTCGATAAGCCGGAGCATGGGCGAGCAAGCCGTGAGTAAAATTGATACACC
>CAMWPE010000137.1 GCA_947176055.1 uncultured Desulfovibrio sp. | reverse complement strand
ATTTTTAACAATGGCCTCGTTGGAATAAACCTTGTCATGACAGGGTTTGGCGCACTGAATTTTCGCGTAATCGCCCTGGACTTCGAAAACTTTCGACGGCGAAAATCCGGCTTTAATAAACTGTCCGTCCACATTTGTTGTAATGACAAAATATTGTTTGTCCGCGACAATTTTGAGCAATTCTCTGTAGAGAGGCAAAGGGGGAGGGGAGAAACGCGCGAAGTCGACGTGCCTGGCCCAATAAGTCCAATATTCCTCTTCGGTAGGAAAATCGTAAAAACCGGAGGAATATAAATCCTCGAAGCCGTATTTATCGATATAATCCGCGAATTTTTCGCGGAAGGCCGGTCCCGCGTAATCAAGCCCCGCGCTTGCGCTCAAGCCCGCTCCCGCGCCTATCAACACGGCGTCGGCCTCGCGAATCGCATTCGCGACCCCGTCTATCTTTTGGTTGAAATCAGGCATAATTTAATAATTCCGCGTAGATTTGATAATCCTTATCCGTATAAACGTCAAAAATCACAATTTGAGGAAAGTCGTTTCCCGCGAGGAAATTCTTTGTCGTATTAATCGCGATTTTAGCGGCTTCGTCTTGAGGAAAGCGAAAAATCCCAGTCGATAAGCAACAAAAAGCCAGCGAAGCGTCCTTGTTTTTCGCGGAAAGTTTGAGGCAATTTTTATAGGCCAGAGCAAGCGATTCCCGATCCTGTTTCGTCGGTAGCTCTCCAGCGACTCGCGGTCCAACGACATGGTAGATCTTTCGGGAGGGCAAATTTCCGGCGCTTGTTTCGATTGCTTCGCCAACGGAAGCTTCCTTACCGGCCATTATTTTCGAGCATTCTTCCCTGATTTGCATCCCCGCCGCCGAATGAATCAGATTATCGACGCAATTATGCAAGGGCGCGAAACAGCCCAGCATGGCTGAATTGGCGGCGTTGACGATGGCATCCGCGGTCAGTCGCCGGATATCTCCCCGCCAGAGTTTAATTCTGGGATAGGAAGGAATGGCTGGGAGGGCCGCCGGCGAAACGTCGCCTCTCTCCTTTCTTTGGCGAAGCAATTCCTCGTCCTGCAATTTGAGGGTATCCGGCGCGATGGGCTCAGGAAGGCGGATATTCATGAGCGTCCGCAAGAGATCGCGCTTGTCTTCCAGGCGATCCGGAATCGTCGCGCGCTCCCCCCTCTCAATAAATAACCGGTCTATTAACTCGTCAAGATTATTTCCCTCGTCCGGCATGGCTTCGTTTTCCAATGATTATTTTTCGCCGGATGGCGCGACGGTTATCTTGAATGATTTTTTCAACAAGGGAGAGTATTGGACGCCGGCGCAACTGCTTTTTGTAACGACGCCCAGTTCGGCTTCGCATTCGTAATATCCCGGCGAGCTAAATATTACGTCGCTCGAGGGATAACCGCCGGAGAAATCAATTTTCGCGCTATCCGGTTTCACAGGGCAATCGAACTCGACGCGATAGAAAGAGGAGGCGGGCAGTTCCCCGGGATCCGAAGCTGCCAGGATAGTCTTTCCTCCCGCGACGCTATTTTCTGACAGGCTCAACGTCGCTTTTTCCCCGGCGCTTGCGTTCGACGGACAAAAGATCAATGCTATAAAAATTGCTGATATAAGAAATAAAGTTTTTCCCATTCTTTGCTTCCGATCGCGGATAATGAATAATATAAAAGGCGATAAAGAAAATACCAGCGAATCGGCGGAAGGTAAAGCGGCGGAGAACGTCGCGATTGCGATCGGCTTGCGGGATTTTTTCCTGGCCCGAAACGGCGAAGAATTGAGCGCGGCCTTGCGAAGTCTTAATTGGGACATGGATCGCGCCCGGGTTTCGCGTCTGGAATATGAATTTAATCGTTTATTCGTCGGACCCGCTCCGCCGGCTGCGCCGCCCTGGGCCTCCGTATATCTCGAAAAAGAGTCGCGGCTTATGGGCGAAGCCGCGGTCGAAATGCGACGGCTTTGTCGGGCTTTAGGGCTCGCGCCGCCCGACGGCATTCCCGAAGACTGGCTACCCATCGAACTGGAATTATGGCTGGTCTTGAGTATTCTGGCTGAAGAAGAAGGGGAGCCCGCGATTTTTGAAGCCAGGAAAAAAATTGAAATACACGCGCTCTCATGGATTCCGTTTTTTATTGAGCGGTTGAAGGACGGAGCAAGGGAAGAGGAACTAATTTTCGTCGCGGAGCGGCTTGAAGAATGGCTGGAAACCCTCGATGAATAAGATCCTCTTTATCAAGATGGCGTAAATAGTTCCGACTTTCCGTCGCGAGGGAATGTTGATCAGGAAAAATTTTTATAATCTATAGTAAGGAACAGCTTATGAAACTTAATGGACTTTCCAGACGCGGCTTTTTGAAGGGATTGGCCGCGACCGGAGCGGCGGCGTCCTTGCCGGCGCTTTTCGCGCCTGTTCCAGCCAGGGGCGCTCCATTTAATCCCGCCGCTTATCAGGTTTTTCAAAACGCCTGTCCGCGCAACTGTTACGACACTTGCGCCATGCGGAGCTATGTTCAGGATGGGATATTGAAATTCGTCGAAGGCTCGCCGCAATCCACATTCACCAAAGGCTCCGTATGCGTGAAAGGTTACGAGTACCCCAGACGCGTTTATAGTCCGGACAGGATAAAATACCCGATGTTGCAGGATGGTCGCGGCTCCGGGAACTGGCGCAGGATAAGCTGGGACGAGGCCATGGACCGGATATCGGACAAAATCCTCGATATAAAAAAGAGGGACGGATCCTTGCTGGGATTGGGACTGACGAAATATTCCGGTAATTTCGGCATAACCAATTACAGCGTGGAAGGTATGATGTCCTCTCTGGGTTACACCACCCGCTTTGTAGGCACGCCCTGCTGGCCGGCGGGCATCGACGCCCAGAATTACGATATGGGAGACATGTGGTGCAATGATCCGGAAGATATAGTAAAAGCGAGATACATTATATTATTTGGCGCGAATCCGGCCTGGTGTTCCATGCATTCGGTCAAATTCCTGTACGAGGCGCAAAG
This sequence comes from uncultured Desulfovibrio sp., assembly GCA_947176055.1. Classification (GTDB taxonomy): domain Bacteria; phylum Desulfobacterota; class Desulfovibrionia; order Desulfovibrionales; family Desulfovibrionaceae; genus Desulfovibrio. The sequence goes on along the minus strand of CAMWPE010000137.1, from coordinate 3,621 downwards.
GCGGGGAGCCAGGCTTGTAGTTATCGATCCCCTGTTTACGCAGACGGCCGCCAAGGCCGACGTGTACTGGCGGCCAAAACCGGCTACGGATGGCGCGCTCGCCCTGGGTATGTGTCGTCATCTTCTGGATCGCGATCTCGTCAACGAGGATTTTGTCCGCAATTATTCCCATGGCTACGACGAGTTTGAAAACTATCTTAAAAATAATGTCACGGTCGAATGGGCTTCGGAAGTTACGGGCATTCCCGCGGATCAGATTCGCCAGGTAACGGAGGAATTCGCGGCATCGACGCCCGCCACGGTGTGGATCGGCTACGGTTTGCAAAGACATACCAACGGCGGCGCCATGGTCCGTTCGATTGACGCCTTCGTAGCAATGACCGGCAACATTGGCCTCGAAGGCGGCGGCGCCCGTTACGGCCAGCTGCAGACGTGGGGATTCAGTTATTACGGGATGGTGCAGAAACCGCCGCAAGGCTCCGTCGGTTTTCGCGGAACAGGCGGCCCGAAAGGCGAATTCGACTTTCAGCTGGAAGGATCCTCCGAATACGGCGACAGATCGGTCAATATTAATAAAACGGCCCAAGAAATTCTGGACACAAAGGATCCGGAGATAAAGATGCTCTGGGTCGCTTGCAAAAATCCTTTCGCCCAGGATTTCGACCGCAACAAAATGGAAAAGGCCTTCAAAAAGCTGGAAATGGTCGTAACAGTCGATCAATTCTTTAATGAGACTGTCCAGAATTCCGATATAGTTCTTCCCGTTACTACCCTTTTTGAGGAATGGACGGTAAACGTGTCCTATTGGCACTACTGGCTGGCCTTGAACGAACAAGCGATCAAGCCCATGCACGAGGCCAAATCCGATATCGAAATCGCTTGCGCCTTGTCGAAGGCAATGAACGCGAAGGAAAAAGGCTCATGCACTTTTCCGGAGGAAGCGGACGTAAAGGAATGGACGATCAAGGAGTTTAATAAGGGCATATACGACTATTTTGGCATCGAGAGCTGGGAGAAGTTGCGCGAAGGCCCGGTAAAGGCGAAATTGAAATCCACAGCGGCGTGGCCGGACCGCAAGTTCAAGACTCCTTCCGGCAAATACGAGTTCAAATCGGAGCTTTGCGAAAAGAACGGTTTTAATGCCTTGCCGGTTTATGTCGCGCCTATCGAGCCGACGGCTCCGTTTAGGCTATACACCACGCATATCCAGTTCGGCTTGCATTCTCAGTTTGTCAATCTGGACTGGATGCGGCCCTTCTATTCCGAACCTTTCGTCTTCATTCATCCCGTCGCCGCGAAGGAAAAGGGAATAGCGGACGGCGACAGGGTCCGCGTGTTCAACGAGATAGGCGAAGTGGAGCTGAAAGCGAAGATCAGCGATAATGTGGCGCGCGACATGCTGGTCATGTACGAAGCATGGTTCCCCTATCTTAAATACAATGTCCAGAATGTGGTGACCGATCTGCGCTCCGACATGGGAGAGATGAAGACAGGCGCGCCCGGAGCGGCGATCCTCGATCAATTCGTAGATATCCGGAAGGTTGGCTAATAATGAGATACGCCTTTTTATTAGATATGGGTAAATGCATAGGCTGTCGCGGTTGCGCCATGGCCTGCAAGAATTTTTATAATCTGGAGCCGGAGATGGTTTGGCGACAGGTCTATCCCCTGGCCGAAGCGATATATCCGCATTCGGGACGCGCCTTTCTCTCCTTGAGTTGCAATCACTGCGAACATCCCGTGTGCGTTACGGCCTGCCCCACGGCTTCCTATACGCAAAGGGCGGACGGAATCGTCGTTCATAATATGGAGACATGCATAGGCTGCCAGAATTGCGTCCGCTCCTGTCCCTATGGCGCTCCGCGCTATAGCGCGACTCTGGGCAAAGTCCAGAAATGCGGCATGTGTTGGGAGCGCCTTGACGCGGGTTTGCTTCCTTCCTGCGTGCTGGGGTGCGTCACCGGCGCGCTGACCATTATTAACCTCGATGATTACGTCGCGCCGGGAATAGTCCAATATCCGGCGGGTTATCCAGTTATGAAGAAAATAAGCCCCTCGACCAGATTTATCCTGCCCAAGGAACCTGTAATGTACGGAGTAAAGCCATGAGCTTCGAATTTCCTCTTGTGTTTTTCACCGTCTTGACCCAGTTAGCCTGCGGGATGGCCATATTTTTATGCTGGCGAATGTGGATTAATCCGGATAGCGACGATCTCCCCAAACGCCGCGCGTGGCTCTGGACCGGGGGGGTTGCGGCGGTCGGGTTGATCGCCTCGCTATGTCATCTGGGACAACCGTTTCAGGCGTACATGGCGCTGATCAATCTTGGCGCGTCGTCCCTCTCCTGGGAAGTTCTTGCCTTTTCCTGTTTTACGGCTTTGGCATTCCTGGTCTATTTCGTCTATTCGCGCGCTCTCGCGTTGCTCGCCGCAATAATCGGAGCTGTCGGACTCTTTACGCAAGGACTGACCTACGCTCCGCCATCGATGCCGGCGATAAATAATGTCTTCCCCATGGTCGTGTTCTGGCTTTCGGCAATAGCGCTTGGAGCCAGTTCGCTGACCTTGATCCGGAGCGCGGAATACAACCTGGCCGGCCGCCTGGCTATGTGCGCGCTTATCGCGGTCTTGCTTATCGCGCCTTCAATATGGTTGTCGGGATCGACAACCATGCGCGAAACAGGATTGTTATGGCTTAAATCCGGCGGGTTCTGGTGCGGCGCCGTCCTGATCCTCCTTGCCTTCGTCGCGACCTGGTTTGACAAGGGAGGCAAAATCCTGCGCTTCGCGTCGCTCTTCTGCGGAGTATTTCTTACCCGCATGATTTTCTTCTCCGGCACGGTCCATACGGCCTCAAATATGGGCTTGCCCTTTAATTAAACGCTCTGATTTCGCTTAAACATAAAGGCGCCGATGTTTGTCGGCGCCTTTCGCTTAATTGCTAAGGGTAGAGATAACTTACTCGGTCCTTTAGTTCCGAGAAAACTTAAATAACCAATTTAAAATTCGGATCGCGAATAATAGCGTTTCTTAAATTTATTTACCCATTGGGAAAGATTCGCGTTCGCGAGAGCGCGAATTTATTTTTTACGGTCTCAATATCCAGCTTCGTAGCCAGCTCCCTTTTGCCAGCTATCTTTTCAAAGGCTTCGGCGTTGGCTTGAGCCATAATATCCGCTTACTCTTGCGGAATACCTCCATTTTGGAGCCGCTTGCGATAAGCCAGCGTGTCAAAGGCAATGGCGCGCATACTTTTCCCCTTAAAAAAAAGAATAGACCCATCATGAACTAAGGAAACTATACAAGACGCTAACAAGCCTTAAAACAAAAGCCCCGCGAGGCTTTTTAGACTTCGCGGGACGTTTATAAACTATAGTTTGGTGCCGAGGGCGAGACTCGAACTCGCACGGCTTTCGCCACTACCCCCTCAAGATAGCGTGTCTACCAATTCCACCACCACGGCATCGGGAAATACTATAAGTAGTCGACGCGCGAAATTCAAGTATTTTTCTTATAATTTCGAAGGAAAAACCGCGCGCGGTCATGAGGCGACAAAAAGGAGTCGCGCGTAGAATGCGGTTGAGCGAGTGGTTAAGGAAAATTAGCGCCAGATTTACTTAAG
>CAMWPE010000136.1 GCA_947176055.1 uncultured Desulfovibrio sp. | reverse complement strand
ACGCTCCTCTGGCGATCAGGGGAAAATACGAATATAATTTCGCGCACTTTCCTCCGAAGGTCGCTCCCGCGAATGAAGCTCCGGGAAAAGAAGCCGTTGAGAATGGAGACGTCGCGCGGGAAGCTCCGGAAAAGTTGCTGATTTTTCTGCCCTCCGCGGTCGCGGTCGGCTCGGAAAGGACTAATCCTGTTTACGTTCGCTGGACCTGGACGAAGAAAGGAGTTTTTCCGGGACGCGTCCTTGTAATGGCGGATCCTCTGGAACAGTTGTTTCCTGAAATAAGCGTTTCCTGGCTTATAGGCGACCCGGAGCATGACATGATCAGGGAAGCGGCCGGCATAATCGGCGCCATAGCAGCAAAATTTGGCGTGGAATCCAGAAATATCTATTTCTATGGCTCTTCCGCCGGAGGCTTTTCGGCCATAGCCCTGGCCTCGTATTTTGAGGGTTCGACTGCTATATCCGTCAACGGTCAAATTAATATTAAAAAATTTTTTATTCCCAACGCGCTTGAACTCTTCCGCGAGCACGTCCTGGACGGTCACGACTGGGACAAACTCGACGGCATGATGGGGGAGAGACTGAATCTCCTGCCGCGCCTGAAAAACGCTAATTTTCGCGTCGTCCTCTTGCAGAACCTGACCGACGAAACCCACTACAGGGAACATTTCCTTCCCGCGTGGCAAGCCCTGGGCGGAGGCGCTCCGGCGAAGCCTGGCCTCTATTCGCAAGGCGTTCATAAGGCGAAGCTCTTTTCCCTGCCCGGCGGTCACAACGCGGCCGGAGGGCCGGAGACCTGCAAAGAAATTTTTGACATCCTCGCCCGGGAAGACGCGGAAGCATCCAAAGCGGCTCAAACAGACCCCGTCTATTTAAAGGATCTTCCAAAGGACGCGGCGCCCCCAAGGATCCCTCAAAAGGAGGACGCTCTCTCAAAAACCGCTCAAGAAAAGGCGACCGCCTCTCAGACCACCGCCGCCGCGGATCTCCCCCGGGAAATTCAGGACGAGACGCCATTGGCAAAAGCGGAGCGGGACAACCGCGACGTCTCAAAAACCTCTAAAAGCGACGCGGATATATCAAGGCCGATTCCAGAGACGGAGAAAGCTCCAAAGGTTTCCGAACGCGAGAAAACGGCGAACTTTTTTACAAAAATACGCAAGTTAATAATAGGCAAATAGAAAAACGCGACGGACGGTTAGCCTGTTCCAATCGAAGGATCGCGCTCAATGAAAGTGTACAGGAAATATTCTTTTGTATACAAAGCTCCTTTTATTAAATTTTCGCTTACCGAACGGAACCCCGGCGAAAAATACGCTTTTTACATTGTAAAAAACGGTAAAAATGTCTTGATGACGAAGTACGGCGACAAGAGCTGGATAAAATACGACACCGGCTACGAGGCGGCCCTCTGGCGGGTTACTTATTTTATCAGGTCTTCGGACGCGGCCGATTGGGGCATGACTCACCAATGCTTTTTAAATGACAAAATCCTGCGGTATGACCAGGAATCAGGCATTCTCGACGGCGAATTTCCGGATAAAGCCATAGCGCCGCTGGCCATCAGGGGAGCCTACGAATATAATTGCGCCTACTTCCCCGCGAAGACAGCGCCAGAAAAATTATTGATCTTCCTTCCAGCGGGCGTGACTCCCAGAACGGACAGGAGTCGCCCGATCTTTTTCCGCTGGCTTTGGGCGCAGAGAGGAGTGTTCCCCGGCCGCGTCCTGGCGATCGCCAATCCATTTTACCAGCTTTTTTCCGAAAATAACGTAGGCTTTCTCACGGGCCCGCCCGAACATGACGTATTCGCGGAACTAGCCGGCATTGTCCGCGGCCTCGCCGACAAATTTGGCATAAAGTCCAAGGATATATATTTTTATGGCTCGTCCAGCGGCGGCTATTCGGCCATCGCGCTGGCCTCGTATTTCGATGACTCCACGGCCATAGCGGCGAACTCGCTGGTAAAATTCTCCAATTTTCACGATCCCAACCTTCTCGAAAACTATCGCAAATATATTCTGGGCAATCGCTCCTGGGACGAGATCTATTCCCTCATGGGCGAAAGACTGGTTTTGTTGCCTTACCTGCGAAACCCCGCGTTCCGGGTATTTTTCAGGATAAATCTCACGGACGAGCACCATTATCGTCATCACTTTTTGCCGGCGTGGAAGGCTCTGGGGGGCGGGGCGCCGAGCGAGCCCGGTTTATACGTCCTGGGCAGGCATATGGCGCAGGTCTTTTCGGAGCCGGGCGGTCATTTTAACGCCGACACCGAGGCCTCGTGCAGGGAAGTTTTTAATATCCTGGCGGAGGCCGACGCGGCGAAGGGGAAAGAGAGCGCGGGAACTTCGCGTCCAGCCTGAACCGATAGAAAAATTGATACAACAATCGCGATTTAAGAAAATCGACGTAATTTGAGCGAGTTTAATCCGGTCATGAAATCGGCTTTTTTTCGCCAAAGATTAAATCCGGGGCGCCCTCTTAATCCAGCCGCGCCGATTTCATAAGATCTTCGCAGACCTCCCTGGCCATGCGATCCGCGCTTATATACTCCCGCCACTTCTCCATGCCGGCGACCATCTCCCGCCGCAAATTCCCGCTCTCCAGAACAGCGATCATGGCGCTGGCCAGTTTCTGTGGATCGTCTTCGCCGGTTTTCAAGACCGCGGCGTCCGCGGGCAGGCGCTCCTCGTGGAGCGGAGTCCGGGAGCAGATAAGAGGAAGTCCCGCGGCTACTCCGGACCAGAGAATTTCCGGACCTTCGTCCGGCGAAAATCCCGGCGCGAGCCAGGCGTCGCATAGACCGCAGACATCCGGCAGATCCTGCTCGTCCAAAAGGCTCAAGCGGGCGCTTACCCCAAGGTTTCCGGCCTCGCGCAGGATTTCTTCATAGCGGGGACCGCCTCCGAACATCCGGACTTCCCAGGGCGGCAGCCCGCGTTTTTGCCAGATAGCGGCCATCGCGCGGATCACAAGCAGCGCGCCCGATTGGGGCGACAGGCTGCCGGCCATGCCGAAAGCGAAGTTTCTGTTCTCGTCGAAGGCGGCGTTGCCTTGGGGGCGCGCGATCCGATAAAGGGCGATATCGAGCCCGGGCGGAATCGCGCGGCAAGCGGCTTCCGATCCGGTCATTTTTTCGATTTCGCCGGCTATGGCCCTGGTTCCGCAGAAAAACAGGTTCCCGCGGCCCAGGAAACGGACATCGCGGATTTCGTTAGCGGGCGCGCGTCTGAAAAAAGCGAAAGAAAGAAAGGTATCCCGTTTGCCGCGCAATTTCATCAGCAATCGCGCCGCGCTCAAGGCGGCTTCGCCGACGACGAGAACCCCCATTCTCCCCGTTCTCCGTTGCCATTGCCAGAGTTTCAGCGTCCGGAGGAGATCGCCGGGACGGGCCGCCGGCAACGAAGGAATAAAGGCTTCTTTGGCCGTATCTTCGAGAATCGATCCCGCGGGACAAACGAGGACTGGCTCCAGCCTCTCCTCCTCCCGCATACGGCGGAGCAGGCTACGGATCTGCGCGAGATACAGTCTCCCGGCTTCTCCCGTTTTGTCGCCCGCGTCGGCGACTATGACCATCCGCATACTCAATCCGTCCCGCTGTTGGCGCCAACCCACCGCAAAAAATCGGGAGACCCCCCGGCGACGGGCAGGGCCAGAACGCAAGGCGTGGAGTATGGATGCCCGGAGACGACAAACTCCGCGAACTTGTCAAAAATCCGCCCGGCGACTTGCGCGAACAGGAGACATTCTTCTCTTTCGCGGATCGCTCCTTGCCAGCGATAGACGGAGAACGCGCCCGGCAGGATATTAACGCCGGACGCCAGTCTTTTTTCGACCAGCTGGCGGGCGAGCGCCCGCGCTCCCGCCATGTCCGGACAGGTCAGATAGACGAGAACGACTTTCTCCGCGTCCGGCTCGCGGCTTTCGTCGCCGATTTTCTGTTCCATGCTCTCCTCATCCCCTGACTGTCAGCAAGCCGTTTATATCCGTGGTCCACGCCGGCGAAAGACGCGCCCTTTGCATATGCCAGTCCGCGTTCTTCAGACCCTGGGCGGCGAAGGTCAGCGTTCCCCTGCCCCGGACGCGATTGACCCGGTCCATAAGCTCCATAAGCGCCCGACGTCTGGCGTCGCGCGGCCCGGCGTCCGTCCCTATGTCCAGAAGATTATGCTGTTTTTTCGCCGGATCGGAAAGATCAGTAAGCATAACCATAACTTTGGCGTAGGCGAAACCGGATCTGTATATTTTCCGCAAACCGTTTCGCGCGGCGCGAATAAGGACGGAAGTATCGTCGGAAGGTCTGGCGAGCCTGACCATGATCATTTCGTCGCGCTGGGGCTGGTCCTCGGCGTAATAGGCCGTCTGGATCCGGGCGCCGACGGCGCCGCAGACGAGGTTTTTGAGACGCAGCTTTTCACCCGCCCTGGCCGCGTGCCAGGCGACTGCTTCCAGCAAGGGCTCCATGTCCCTGATTTTGCGGCCCAGGGAGCGCGAGGAGATTATCGTGGTATGGGTCATGGGGATTTCCTCGCGGATAGCGGGGACGCCGCGCAACTCCATTTGCAGGTTTACCCCGACGATTGTCAGGAGGCGGCGGATCAGGGCCGTGTCCGCGTCGCGCAGTTCCCTGGCTGTGTGGATTCCGGCGCCGCGCAGTTTGGCCGAGCCTTTTCGCCCTACGCCCCAGACATCGCCGACGGGCGTTTTTTCAAGGATATGATCGACGCCCGGCGATACGGACAAATCAAACACGCCGTCGCATTCGGGAATTTTTTTCGCTACGGAGGTCGCTATTTTGGCGAGAACTTTGGTAGGGGCCAGGCCTATGGAAACGGGCAGCCCCACCCAGCGCGCTACCCTTGTCCTGATTGTCCTTACGATTTCGTCCGCGTTGACCGCGGCCGCGCCGGAAAGGCGAACGAAGGCCTCGTCTATGGAATATATCTCCATATCCGGCGCGACGCTCGCGATTGTCCGCATCACCCTGCGGGACAGATCGCCGTAAAGGGCGTAATTGGAAGAAAAGACAACGACATGGTTGTCCTCGAGCATCCGGCGCAACTGGTATTCCGGCTCGCCCATTGGCACGCCTAGCCTCTTGGCCTCGCGGCTTCTGGCCACCACGCAACCGTCGTTATTCGAAAGCACAACCACTGGCCTGTCGCGCAGATCCGGACGTCCCGCCTTTTCGCAGGAGGCGTAAAATGTGTCGCAATCGACCAGCGCTGTCAACGATCCATCCGGAGCCGCGAATCTCGCCATATTAACTCCATATTAACTCCGCGCCGCGCGACCATGCGGGGCCGCGCCCGATACTGTCGCAGGAAATCCGGGCAAACCGCCAGGCGCTATCGCCGGCCTCCCGGCCCTTAAAATTAGGGCGGCTACTTTCCAGAATCCGGAAACAGTCTGTCTTATTTTTAACCCGATCCGGATACCCCAGCGGCGAAGCGAAAATTAAATATATTTTTTCCAAAAAATTTTCCGTCTTTTCCGGAAGCTTCCGGAAGGCCGCAAGCGGCAATAATTCGCGGTCATTATATACTTTCTAGAAATTATCAGGTGTTTGTCTCGATTTAGTATTTTCTATAGAAAAAGCCTCGAAAATCATTATCTTTTTACAAAAAATGGCGCGAATCAATTAAAAAATGGGGATTTCGCGTTATTTTTTATTACAGTTTTAATATTGTAATTCAACAAAGGATAAAAGCGGAACGATTTGACACGACGTTTTACAAAATATAATCTGTTTTTCGAGGAAAAAACAGCGCGAAATACCTTCCGGTCATAATACCGGCGAAGAGGCGCGAGGCGCGGCGCGAAGGTCTCGCGGGATACTGGTTTAGCCGGATAAAGCGGATTTAGCGGACGGACATAGCATGATACAAGGCGCGATCATAAAGCGGGACGGCTCGAAGGTTCCTTTCGATTCCCTGAAGATCCTGAACGCGATCTCCAAAGCCAATCAGGCGGTCGAGGGCGAGGAAATGTCGCCCACGGATTTGCTCTTCGTCACGGAGAAAGTCTGCAAAAAGCTGGAGCAACGCGATCTGCGCCAGGTGGAGGAGATTCAGGACGTAGTGGAGGAATGTCTCATCCAGTTCGACTACGCCCGCACGGCCAAGGCCTATATCCTCTATCGCGCGGAGCATGCCAAGCTCCGCAACGCGGAAACCTATTTGATGGATATTTATAAAAAACTTACCTGGTCGGCGGCAATCGACGAAGACATCAAAAGGGAAAACGCGAATATTGATGGCGACACGGCCATGGGGACGATGCTGAAATACGGCTCCGAGGGCTCAAAATTTTTCATCGATAACTATATTCTGCCCCGCGACGCGGCGGAGGCGCACGAAAGCGGCGATATCCACATTCATGATAAAGATTTTTATATGCTTACGGAAACCTGTTGCCAGATTGATTTAATCCGTCTGTTCCGCAACGGTTTTTACACGGGACACGGCTTTTTGCGCGAGCCGAATTCTATCGAAAGCTACGCGGCCCTCGCCTGCATCGCGATTCAGGCGAATCAGAACGAGATGCACGGCGGCCAGAGCGTGCCGAATTTCGACTGGGCCATGGCCGAGGGCGTTCGCAAGACTTACAAAAAAGAATATCGCGCCGCCATGACCGCATTCCTGAGAATAGCGGAGTGACTGGATTACGA
>CAMWPE010000135.1 GCA_947176055.1 uncultured Desulfovibrio sp. | reverse complement strand
CCACGCCTCAACAGATCGCCGACGCCATTGCCCTGAAGTCCAAGAACGGCGCCTGGATGAGCCTGCGGGACAATTACATGAAGGTCATGGAGAGCATCGATGTCAAGATCGAGCGCGAACAGCGGCGCTTGAGCACCTGGGAAGCTCGTCAGAAGGCGATTTTCCAGAATCTTGAAACCTTGCTTAGCCAGTATTCGCAACAGCAAAGCTCGCTCGAAGCGCAGCTGAATCAACTGGGCGGCAGCAGCTAATAGCCCCGCCGGCTGTAACCGGAATTGATCAACCCGTTGCGGCGGCTTTCGCAAACTCCGGGATCGCGAAAACGCTCCCGAAGGAGGTCGCCTCGCGGATAAAGGAAATTTCAAGCGAAATTTGCCATAGGAGAGACAAAGACAAACAAAACGGGGTCACAATAACGCAGCAATATAAACTTTGACCGGAATGACCGGTCGAACAAGTGGGAGTTTAATATGAACAAGGCCGCAAACGCGTATTTCCAGACAAAAGTAAGCACTACGGATCAGGGGCAACTTTTAATCATGCTCTACGACGGCGCGCTCCGCTATATCGCGCAGGCCAGAGACAAAATTATTGCCCAGGATTACGCGGCTAAGGGAGTGCTCATTTCCAAGGTAATCGATATTATCAACGAACTTTCCTCCTCCCTCAACCTAGAAAAAGGCGGCAGCCTGGCTACCAATCTTAACAATCTGTATATACTCTGCACCGCCCGTCTTTTGCAGGCGAATCTCAAAATGAGCCTGGAATCCCTGGACAGCGTGGCGCAGATCCTTTCCGGATTGCGCAGCGCGTACGCGCAGATCGTGGAGACGCCGGAAGCGAAAAAGGCCGCCGCCGAGATCGCCGGCAAAATGCAACCCGCGGGTTCCGTTACCAAAACGGCGCAGCCTGTCATGGCCGGCGTAAAGACCGCGGCGCCCATATCCCACGCCCGCGCCGCCTACGGACGCAACGCCATGCGCCCGCAAGAGCCGACTCCTCCGGCGGACGGCGTCAGGCGCGCCAGCGTGCAACCTTTCTCGCCCGCGACTTCGGCGCAAAAGGCTTACGCTACGGCGAAATAGGCAAAATAATCCGGGACGGCAAATTTTGCCGGGTATCGAAAGTTATTCCTTCGGCGGGACCGCGGTCCCGCCTTTTTTATTTCGATCCCCCTCCCGTTTGCCCTATGATTTCGGGTATGTAATCGTTGCCTTTGCGCGTAAGCCGATCTATATTTTCCGGGTAAAACCGGTTCGGGCCCACCGCCGTTTACGCGCTTCGCGGCGCGTAATTCCATAAATAACCTCATTTTACGGACTTTATAATGCCAGCTCGGGCGAGCCGAAAAAAATACTGGATTTTCGGGATTGTGATTATCGCCGGCCTATTGTCCTGGCAGTTCTTTTTCTCCGGCAAAGAGAAGCGAACGGATATGAATCCCGGCTTGCCGCCGGTGCGCGTAGCTAAAGCGATCGCCCAGAATGTTCCGCAATTCCTCTCCGGATTGGGCACGGTAATTCCCTCCGGCGACGTGCTTGTGCAAAGTCGCGTCGACGGACAATTGATGAAACTGCATTTCAAAGAAGGTCAACGCGTTAAAGCCGGCGATCTTCTGGCTGAAATAGATTCCCGGCCTTTCAAAGCGAGTTTGAATCAGGCTTTGGGCGCCTTGCAAAGGGATATGGCCCAGCTCGAGAACGCGCGCCGGGATCTGGCCCGTTACGAAAAACTTGCCAAAGGCGATTATATCGCCGAACAACAATACGAAAATCAAAAAGCCCTGGTCAGGCAATATCAGGGCACTGTCGACGCCGATCAGGCCGCGGTAGCCTCCGCCAGGTTGCAGGTCGAATACAGCTCCATCACCGCTCCCATCAGCGGCCGCTTGGGACTCCGCGCCGTGGACGAAGGAAATCAGGTCAAGGCTAACGATAGTCAGGGCATCGCGAGGATAACCGAGACAAATCCCTGCGACGTCCTTTTCACAATTCCCGAAAATCAGGTTTACCTGGTATCCGAAGCGCTCCATGAAAAAGAGCGGAATCCGGCTCATCCGCCCATTCTGGCCCAGGCCTGGGATCGGGAAAATCGCGTCCTGCTCGCGACGGGCGAACTTCTGTCCCTTGACAACCAGATCGACTCGGCCACTGGCACTGTGCGCTTGAAAGCCCGCTTTCCCAATCCCGACGACAAGCTCTTCCCCAATCAATTCGTAAATGTGCGTCTTCTGGTCCGGGTATTGAAAGACGCTGCGACCATACCGTCGGCGGCCGTCCAGCTTGGCGCAAAAGGCTCGTATTGCTATGTGGTAAACAGGCCCGAAGACGACGAGGATAGCGATACCGGCGCGGTTGTATACACTGAAATAAAACCTGGGCTGAATATTGAAGGCCTTACCGTTGTGGATTCCGGCGTGGATCCCGGCCAGTATGTCGTGGTCGACGGCATAGACAGGTTGCGGGACGGTTCCCGCGTCGTCATCGCGGCGGAAATGGAAACGCCCAGAATCGCGGCTCTCGACGACGGGCAAACGGATGCGGACAAGTCCCTGGATTTCTGACGCTTGTTTCCGCCTATCGTCCGCGTCCCGCGTCCATTCATTTTCGCGGTTCGCTTTTTCCTGTTCGCATCGTCCCGCGGCGACCCCAGGACATGATCTTTATATGTCCCACATCACAATTCCCTTCCTCCGCGTCCCAAATTTATGAATATTTCGCGTATCTTTATCATCCGGCCCATTGCGACATCCCTGCTTATGGTCGCCCTGTTTCTTTCCGGCATGCTGGCCTGGCGTTATCTCCCTGTCTCCGCCCTGCCGCAGATCGATTACCCGACTATCCAGGTGCAGACCATGTACCCCGGCGCGTCGCCGGAAGTGATTTCCGCGGTGGTAACCGCGCCACTGGAAAGACAGTTCGGCGTAATGCCGGGGCTGTTACAGATGAGCTCGCTTTCCTCCTCCGGCGCCTCCGTTATAACCCTGCGATTTGATCTCTCCCTCGAACTGGACGTAGCAGAACAAGAAGTGCAGGCTGCCATAAACGCCGCGGCCAATCTCCTGCCCAACGATCTCCCAAATCCTCCTGTTTATAACAAAGTCAATCCCGCTGATCCCCCTATCATGACGCTGGCCGCTACCAGCGCGGCTATTCCGCTGACAACTCTCGAAGATCTTGTGGACACGCGTCTTGCCCAGAAGATTTCCCAGGTATCCGGAGTGGGTCTTGTCACGCTCTCCGGCGGCCAGCGTCCCGCCGTCCGGATTCAGGTCAATCCGCTCGCTCTCGCCTCCGCCGGACTAACACTCGCCAACATCCGTTCGGCTATTTCCCAGGCAAATGTGAACGGGGCGAAGGGAAGTTTCGACGGTCCTCTCCGCGCCAGCACAATCGACGCCAACGATCAACTGACCAGCGCCGAAGAATACGCCCAGACCATTATTGGTTATAAAGACGGAGCCCCACTCCGCCTGAAAGACGTGGCCAACGTCGTCGATGGCGCGGAAAACGCCCGTCTCGCGGCCTGGATCGCGGAGCGGGTCAATGGCAAAACGGAATTTCTGCCCGCGATCGTCTTGTCCATTCAAAGACAACCGGGAGCCAATGTCATCAAGGTCGCGGACAGCGTAAATCAACTGCTTCCCAGACTTAAAGAGACTCTGCCCGGGCATATGGACGTCCGCGTGGTCACGGATCGCACCGTCACCATCCGGGCGACAGTGCATGACGTGGAGCTGGAACTGGCGCTAGCCATCGGTCTGGTAGTTTTCGTAATCTGGCTTTTCCTGCGCAATGGCCGTGCGACAATAATTCCGGCGCTGGCCGTCCCTCTCTCCCTTGTCGGTTCTCTCGGCGTAATGTATCTGGCCGGATATTCGCTAAATAACCTCACCCTCATGGCGATGGTCATCGCCTCGGGATTCGTGGTGGACGACGCTATCGTCGTCATCGAGAATATCAGCCGCTACCTGGAAGAAGGGGAAAAACCCTTAACCGCGGCGTTGACCGGCGCTGGCCAAATTGGCTTCACCATTATCTCCCTGACTATTTCCCTGGTAGCCGTGCTTATCCCCCTGCTCTTCATGGGCGACGTGGCCGGAAGACTTTTCCGCGAATTCGCCGTCACCCTGGCTGTGACGATCCTCATATCCGCCGTTATCTCCCTTACGCTAACGCCAATGCTTTGCGCCGTCATGCTAAAGCCTTCGGAGGAGCGAGAGAGCGCCTTTTTCCGAGGAGTCATAGCCCGTTACGATTCCGCGCTCGGCTGGGTCTTCGCGCGTCAACCTCTTATCCTCGCGCTGGTAGTCGCGACAATCGCGTTGACCGTTATCCTTTATATTATCATACCCAAAGGCTTTTTCCCCGTTCAGGACACGGGAGTTTTGCAAGGTATTGTCGACGCGCCCCGGGATACTTCATTCGCGGGCATGGAGCATAGACAGGAACAAATCGCGAAAGCGCTGATGGAAGACGCGGCTGTTAGCGACGCCGTATTTTTTGTAGGCGTTGACGGCATTAATCAAAGCCTGTCTTCGTCGCGTTTCATCGTCGAACTTACTCCCCTGGCCGATCGGGACAGCCGCGCTCCCGCGATAGCGAGGCGTCTCATGGCGAAAATGGATCAAATCCCCGGCGTCGCCGCCTTTATCCAGCCGATGCAGGATTTAACCATCGAGGATCGCGTTTCCCGCTCGCAATATCAGTTTACTCTGGAAGCCTTGAGCCAGACGGAATTAGGCGAATGGATGCCAAAAATCATGGCCGCGCTGGAAAAACAGCCTGAATTGACAAATCTCGCTTCCGACTATCAGGCTCCCGGGCGCATGGCCTGGATCAATGTAAACAGGGACACGGCCTCGCGCCTTGGCATTTCCATGACGGATATCGATAACGCCCTTTACGACTCGCTGGGGCAACGGCTTATTTCCACCATCTTCACTCAAACCAATCAATATAAGGTAGTGCTCGAAATCGCGCCGGAATTTCGCAAGAGCCTGGCCGATATCGATAATATCCGCGTAGCCGGAAGCGACGGAAAACCTGTCCCTCTAACGAGCATAGCGACCGTCGAGGAAAAACCTGTTCAACTGTCCCTGGGCAGACAGGGACAATTCCCCGTAGCGACAATTTCGTTCAATGTCGCGGGCTCCTCATCCCTGGGCGCGGCGGCGGACGCCGTACTGCGCGCGGAAAAGGAAACAGGTTTGCCCGCTTCCTTCCGGACGCAATTTCAGGGCGCGGCCCATGCCTATATGTCCTCCGCCGATAATCAGGCGTGGTTAATTATCGCCGCCATAGTGACAATGTATATCGTCCTGGGCGTTCTTTATGAAAGTTATATCCACCCCCTCACTATTCTCTCTACCCTGCCCTCCGCGGGCGTGGGCGCCCTCCTGGCATTAATGCTCGGACGCATGGATCTGGGCGTCGTTGGCATTATCGGCATAATCCTGCTCATCGGCATAGTGAAAAAAAACGCCATCATGATGATCGATTTCGCGCTGGACGCGGAGCGTCGCGAAGGCCTCCCGCCCCTCGAGGCCATCCATAAGGCTTGTCTTTTGCGTCTCCGGCCCATCCTTATGACTACAATGGCCGCCCTTCTGGGCGCTCTGCCTTTGATGATCGGCTGGGGTATGGGCGCGGAGTTGCGACGCCCGCTGGGCGTGGCCATGGTCGGCGGCCTGATCCTGAGTCAGGCCCTTACGCTGTTTACGACGCCGGTGATCTACCTCTGGTTTGACAGATTGAGCTCCAGATTCTCCCGTCCGGAGAAGGAAAATGACAAAGAATGACAACCAATCCCCTCGCGACGAAGAGATAAACGATCAGTCCGTCCGTTTCGATTTTTCAGCGCCTTTCATAAAGCGGCCTGTCGCCACCGCCCTCCTTACCATCGCCATAGCCTTGGCCGGTATCGTGTCTTTCCGGCTTCTGCCTGTCGCCCCTTTGCCGCAAATGGATTTTCCCGTAGTCGTAGTCCGGGCGGGAATGCCGGGAGCGTCGCCGGAAACAATGGCCGCCACTGTGGCCACGCCTCTGGAACGGGCGCTGGGCAGAATCGCGGGCGTAAACGAGATGACATCGATGAGCAGTCTCGGATCCTCCGACGTCATCCTGCAATTTGATCTTGATCGCGATATAAACGGCGCGGCCCGCGACGCGCAAGCCGCCATAAACGCCGCCCGCTCTACATTGCCGACCATGCCATCCAATCCCACGTATCGTAAGGTAAATCCGGCCGGCGCTCCTATAATGATCCTTTCCGTCTCTTCGGATGTCCTCACCCGGGCGCAACTTTACGACGCCGCCTCCTCCATCCTCGCCCAGAAAATTTCCCAGATTCCCGGCGTGGGCGAAGTAACCGTCGGCGGCGGCGCCCTTCCCGCGGTCCGGGTCGAAGCAATCCCGGACGCCGTCAATCGCCTTGGCGTCACCATGGACGATATCAGGCGCGCCATAGCCAACGCCAACGCATTCCTGCCTAAAGGCTCCCTGGAAAACGACGAGGGACACTGGCTGGTCGATGCCAATGATCAATTAAAAAAAGCCAAGGACTACGAGCCGTTAATTGTCGCGTCAAAAGACGGCCAGGCGATTCGCCTCAAAGACGTGGCCCGCGTAATCGACGATTCGCAAAATTCCCGCAACATGGCTCTCGCCAACGGCAATCCGGCCATCCTGCTCATTATC
>CAMWPE010000134.1 GCA_947176055.1 uncultured Desulfovibrio sp. | reverse complement strand
TATCTGCTCCTCGCTAAATCTGCCTCGTTTCATGGCGTCTTCCTATGCCAGAAACTCTAACTTTTCAACGGTATATTTTTGAGGGGTATGGTCAATCGCGCCCTCGCCCTTGCGCGAGCCCAGCGGCAGATTGAAATTCGCCCAGGGCAAATCAGCGACGGGAACGCCGTCGAAAACGTCGTAGACATTGACTTTTACGCGGCAACGCTTTTCGGAATCCGCCACGTCCATAATTTCGCCGGGATATGTGCCAGCGTAATTTTTAGAATGACTCAAGGGCCACAGCTCCTCTAATTCTCGTGTAAAATTTCTGGCTGGAATACCAGTGCGCGACGCTTTCGGCGACAACGTTGTCCGGCAAACTTTCGTCAATGGGATCGGAGGGAATCCCGCTATGCCAGACAAGTTTTAATTTCTGGCCAGCCGAAACGGACATATTCCCCAGCGTAATAAAATCAATCGCCGTTTTTTTCGCGACCGGAGCCGTCCCCAGGACAAACTTGTTAGGCGATCCGCCCATGGCGACCGGCTTCGATTTCGCTTTTGCCAATAAGGGCATATCAGGCGAAGTCTTTACGCGACCATTCTTTTCATCCCAGCCTGAAAAAGAGCGAATAGAGTTTTCCTGCCCGGCGAACTGCCCGGACACTTTTTGAAAACTCATAATCCGATTGCCTCCGATCATGGAGCCGCGTTGAAATGTAAAGGCTGGAGCTTGCGCCCATAAACTGGAAAATTTCCGCAAATAGAATTTTCCCCGGGCGTACCAGATATGCGCCCCTTGCTCCGTCGAGATCTGGCGCAAGACTTTCGTCGGTCTTTCGCCAGCCACGCAATGATAATTCTCCACAACTGGAAATCTGTCGATATCAAGACGAGCCCCGCCAGAATAGGTCCCCAGAATATCGCTCATGGAGCGTCGCGTAAAAACCCGCGTCTTGTCCGCGATTACTTTCATCGCGTAGACGCGAGAGGCCATGCAATTCAGCCTGAACATACTGTCGGCGTCCGGACGCGCCGTCAGAATAACGAATTTTTCTTTTTCATCGGCGGCGTCTTCTCTCCACGGATCGCTGAAAGATACAGTCAAGGTATCAAACTCTTTTATATTCAGTTCAGATTTAAAGCGCAGGAAAGGATCCCTGTGCGTATTAATTTCAACAGACGCGCGGGCGCCCCAAAGCCGTATCCCTTCGCCCATATTTTCGGAGGATACGGCGACCTCGCGAGGCGTATTTATTGACGCTCCTACTTCAAAGGATTCGCCGGCCAGTGTATAGGGCACAAGAAAACGGGAATGCTTGCGTCCCAACGGCGCGATCCATGCTTGCCAGGCTATAAGCATTCTCTCTACCGACGGCCTGTCCCAGGCGAGGAAAACTATAGAATAATTTAGAGTAACGGGAATAATCGTTACGCGCATGACCGCGTCCATTTCGCCGCGCGGATCTTCGGAAACAAAACGGGTCGCCTCGAATATTGTCGCGTACTGATTCATGTCGCCGTTTAAACCAACGTCGCGATAATAGAGGATAGCTGGCAACTCGCCGCCTGATCGCCCGTCGTCATCGACGCGTTTTGCGACCTTACGCATAGCGGCCTGAATATCGTCGTTTTTCACATAAAAGATCTTTTCCGGATTAGGACGACCTAGAAAGCGGATCCAGGCGCGCGGGCCGGAAGAGGCGCAAGCTGCGAAACAGTCGGCTATGACCTCCGAAAAGGCGAAATCCACCGCCTGTAAATCGGTAATATCGTTTAATACTGGCATATCTGTCGCCTCGCTCGTTGACCCGGCGCCTGATTCTGCTAAAGTTTGCACAAATAACTACCACAATTTTTGATACTCTCGCTTATAGCCAGGTCCTTCAGGAAGCTGGCATTCCCCAGGCTCTCGCGGAGGCGCTCGCAAAAGCTCAAAAGCTGGCTATTGATTGCCATCTTTGCCTTTCTCAAATAAATTTTTCGGCATTCCCATATTCTCTATATCACTCCCGCCTCCGGCGGCCTTTCCGGACAGGGTTCAGGCCGCTCCGGTTTTTCCGGCTCCAGTATCGCGTCGGGTTTTTCGCCCATGGCCGGAAGCGGATAGCAGATATATACCATACGGGCATTCAGCGTCCGGCCAATTGGTTTTACGTCCGCGACGTAAACGGCGCGCTCCACTGTCTGATCGCTGTCGTATGAGAGATATTCGCGCCATTCTACGAGAGAATAGAGCCGCAAGCCCTCCACAGATAACAGGAGCGTAATCGCGTCTTCAGCCGAATGGAAACTTTCATAAAGTCCGGAATACGTCGCGCCGAAGGCCAATTCTTGCTGGGGAGCGATCATTGCCCGTCCTAGTACCGGCGCGTCATACTCTTGCGCCCGCTCGTCCCTGTCCAACATCATGGCGACCGGCGAGTTATCGGCGACGACCTCATTGTTTTCCGAACTTTTCGCCGGATATATCAGGCAATCAAAGGCCTCGGGATGTGTCTCGAGCATGAGGGAATAAGTATCATGCAAGACTCTGGCGACGGGTTGATAATCGCGCGGACGGAGCGCGGTGTTGCGGGCAAATTCCTCGCAAGCGGCTTCCATTGCCGCCTCGTCATTTACCAAGTCATAAAGATTGGGCATACCCGCCTCGCCTATTGTAATTTATTCTCTTTAATAATCGCCTCGATATCCGCGAGCGACATATTATGAACTTGCCCCAGCGATGTTAGCATTTCCTTGCGGATTGCCGGATTCACCTTCGCCACCGGAATAATCGCCTTAAGCGCGGTCAAAAGCTCTTTTGAAACTTTCATTTTCCTCCCCGCTCGCGGTTTTGTCTGTTCAAGCAATTCTTTCGCTTCTTTCTCGTATTTGCGAAACGCATTGGCCGCCGCGTTGGACAGTTTTTTCGCGCGGGCGATCCGCAAATCGGATTCGGAAAGAATCTGTCCTTTTCGGCTGCTGGAAAATCCGGATTTGGCGCGCTCTTTTTCCAGTTCTTTGCAAAGAATAAAAACAATTCTATTACTAACCAGCTCTTTCAAAACCTTCAAAACGTGCTTGCAACAGCACCCGAATAATCCCTTGTTGCGGATTTTGGGGAAGCCTGTTTCAAGCGGCTCAATGGCGTATTTGCCCAGCGTCGCCATATATCTGTACCAGTACTGATGGCGACCGCACGGGCATTCAAAAGAAATTCGCCCGCGAACTATGGAATTAACCGCTTTAAAAATCGGAGTCGCTTCGGCTATATAATCATCCCATTCCTCAAGCCGTATCTGGACGCGATAATGCGGTCGCGAATTTCCCGAAACCTGAAAGTAGAGAATATTTCCCTTGCGCTGATAAAGGATAACATTGCGAACTGTTTTTGACCGCTCTACATCAATAGCGCGCGAGGCTAGAAACAATTTCGCGTATGGGACGCCCCTAACAGATTTGCCGCCAATATGGGATTGTTTCTGGAATTGCTCCAGACTCTTGAGAAAACGCTTTAAATCCGAAAGAGAATAGCTTACCTCGCCCATCATGCCATAGGCGAGAACAATACCGTGCCTTTTGTTTACCTGACGCCTTATGACTTCGGGCTTAAGGATACCGCGCGCGTCTTCGCGAACGGCGGCGACGTTCGCAAGCTCTTCTTTCGCCTGTCGTTCGTATTCCTTGAAAAGCGCTTTTAAATCTTCCTTTTTCACGCGCTTTCCATGGCTGAGTAATATTTTATCCTTTCGCGAATCCATAAGGTCGTCGGGAGAAAGATCCTTTGTCCGGCCGTAAGAGCTTCGCGGGGATCCTCAAGACCGGAGGCCGCAAGTATAACCCATTTTAGCGTATCGACGCCGTAAACTTTCCAGGCAATCAAATCCGCGCTCAATACGTCTGATGGCTGGATAACGTAATATCCCCATTCCTCGCCGCGATATTTGCGATCTTCCTGCGCGAAACGGATTTCCCTGAAAAGCTCGGCCCGCAAGAGCGGATCTTTTATATTCAGAGGAGACAGCCTGTATCCGGACGAATCGACGCTATACATTTTTGCGGCTCTCCATTTCCTCAACCTGTCGCTCAATTTCCTCCATCCGCTTTTTTCAGTGTTCGCGCATGGCGCGAAAGACAGGCCAGACAAGCGGAGGATCAGCCTTTTTGATCGTCCCCGCAAAGACTTTCATCCATCGTTCGGAAAGCGGATCTTCCTTAAACGCGCCCGCGACGCACATCAAAAGCGCAAGATGCGCGCTGGAGAAATTTGCCCAGTTAACGCGATAAACGCTCCGGCCCCGGTCGTCGTTTTCAAGATAGGTCATACCGGTATCGCCGCCGAGCTGAATTTGGTGTTTCAAGGCTGGCGGCTCAAAAATTATCGCGCCCCGCGATTGCAAGGCGAAATACATTTCAAGGGCGATCTGAAGATTTGTTTTCTTGCCTTCCACTATCGCGTTCATATCCCAGCTGGTCGCGGAAGAAGGAAAAGTCCGCGTCCGGTCGGCGACCATCACCACCCAGCCCGCCGCCGTTTTTTTCTCCATATCTTCCATGGCCGTTTCAAGCCAGTCGCGATAATTGCCCGGCGCCTCGCTTATATCCATGATAAAAAGTTTATCGTAGGCCACCGAAGCCGTCGCTTGCGCCGGTCTGCCCATTTCGCAAGAAACGGCGAGAATTTTCTTTTTAATTTCCATTCCCGCTCTCTTCCTCCGCGCTCATCCATTGCCGGACTAACGCGAGCGTTTCCTGATCCCTTCCGTCGGCTCGCGAAGATTCCGTCGCGGGTTGATAGCTGGCTAGAAAAGCGAAACAGCAGGTATCCGAAATATCCGGCGATTTTATGCCCTTTGAGCGCATTCTTTCTTTGGTCGTCATGGCGTACCGGCCTCTTTCGTCAAGTGAGTAAGGCAATTGCGAGGCTTGCTCCACAAAATTTTTCAATCGCGGCCCGCGAAAACGTTTTTCAATGATCGCGTCGCGCAACTGGCAATGCGCGTAGGCCCGCAAATTGGCGCAACGTCTTTGCGCGGTCGGCGTATGACTGGGCAAGCCCCAGTGAATAGCCTGAACAGGGATACCCATTTCCTCAAGATCGAGAATGACCGTTCGTCCGGCTCCGTCGCCGTCGACGGCGATACTTAAATTAGGTATTTCATGGTATTTGCTGGCGATATAGCGAGCGAAATTTTTTTCATTCATGTCCAGAAATTCCTCGCATTCGACACTCTCGACTATCCGTTTATTGCCTTCGCCGGATACCTTGACGATATGCCGACGCTGGAATCCCTATGCGTTCCTTCGGCGACGTCCGCGAGCAATAACCAGCCCCACGCGCCTTCCTCATGCTCGATTTCGTAATGCTGGCGCTCCTCGACAAGCCGTCGCGGGATAAGGTAACCGGCCATATTGTCCGGAAAGTTTCCCAGTACCTTGATTTGATACTCAGGCGAATTATGGCCGCCGTACTCGCGCAATTTCTCCAATATAGACTCGCGGGAAACAAGCGGCGATTCTTCGGAGTTCATGGTGATAGCGGAATAGATCCCGTCTTCGGATTCGCCCTTGTTCAATTTCCGCATGGCCTCGGCAAAATGCCCGGTGGAGCGCGTCGGTTGCGAAGTCATAACGTAACGATTGCGACGGTGAGTTAGAGCGCCGCGCAACACGCCGTGGATAGCGTCGTCCACGCCGCTGGCTTCGTCCACTACGATAAGCAGGTTATTATGCTGGCCCGCGAGGTTTTCAGGAGCGCTCTTGCTCGCGGTTTTGGGCAAGACATACCAGGAATCCTTGAAAGGCAAGGCGAAATAGCGGCGAGTTTCCTTGACGAAAAATCCGCGCATCCATGGGTAAAGGCGTTCCATGTTTTCGATAACGCCGTCAAGGTATTTCCAGACTACCGAACGCGCCTGTTCAATGTTGGTCCCGGTCAGGACAGCGTTAGAGAATGGGAAAACCCGTAAATTCCAGTCAAGAAGCCACGCGAGCAAAAAGGACTTTCCCGTGCCATGACCGCTGGCGACGGCGACTCTCGCGCCAGGCTCCTGACAGGCCCGCATAAATTCGGCCTGCTGCCATGCGGGCGCGACGTCGCAATTTTCAAGGACGTACAACTCGCAATTATCGTAATAGCGTTCACGGAATCGGACGTAACGGGGATCGGCGAGGATATTGGGGGTTTATGTCATGGCGTCTTGACTTTACCCTATTAAAAAATCATTTTTAGGCTATGGAAAACGTGTTTGATCCTCTAAAATTTTACGACGAACTCAAAGCCGCCGATGTGCCCGAAAAGCAAGCGAGGGCGCAAGCCGAGGCCATGCGGGCCGCCTTTGCCGCGTACGACGCAAGTCGCGTGAAAGAGCTGGCTACCAAAGGAGATTTGCGCGAAGCGGAATTGCGCCTGCAAAACCAGATTGAACAAGCTAAAAGCTCGCTTCTGAAATGGCAAATAGGCATCGGCATAGTCATACTCACAATCATGGCCAAGGGCTTTGGCTGGATAGGATTTGGATTCAAATAATTCCTTGACTTTTCCATAAGTTCATTTACTGTCTTTTTTACGGAGCCTCGAAAACTCCTTTTGTAGAGCAGTTGCCAAACTGTATAATTGGCTTTTCTTATGCCCAAATTTCGCGTGGTTACGCGATAATATTGGCGGGGAGTGGAGTAGCGGTAACGCCTCCGGCTGTCTCTACACAGTTTCGAGCTCCCCGCCTATAATTTTGTGCATGGCCAGCACACAATCGAAAAATGTAGAAGTCATTCCATAATTCTGGAAATTT
>CAMWPE010000133.1 GCA_947176055.1 uncultured Desulfovibrio sp. | reverse complement strand
CCTGTTAATGGAGCGAATCGAGAAAAATGTCTTGAATATGCGAATGAGCTGGCCGACGATTTCTCTAATTTTTATCATCGTCTCCGCCAAAATCTGGAAGAACAAAAAAAGTGAGTTTTACCTGATATCCGCGCTCATTGGCAATGTCGTTAATTGCGGAGGTCAGGATGCGAATCGGCGTCCAGTCCTCCGCGTTATATTTTTTTAGTACGGATAAAATTTCGTTCCGGCATTTTATAAACTCTTCGCGTTTCATTATTGTCTCCCGATAGCTTCAGCGCGATTACTGGCCGGCTGCCGACTCAAGTTCCCGATAGGCGGCGGTTATTCTCGCGCGCGCTGTCTCAAACCATTTTCATTCTCTTTCTATTCCGATAAAACGGCGTCCTGTCTGGACGCAGGCTACT
Organism: uncultured Desulfovibrio sp.; assembly: GCA_947176055.1. Classification (GTDB taxonomy): domain Bacteria; phylum Desulfobacterota; class Desulfovibrionia; order Desulfovibrionales; family Desulfovibrionaceae; genus Desulfovibrio. Next base: position 6,377 of record CAMWPE010000133.1, on the reverse strand, counting down.
CCGGTTGATCCGGATCCCATGAATGGATCGAGAATAATATCTCCCGCATTGGAGTAGGTTTTCACCAGAAACGACAGCGCGGCTACCGACTTTTGCGTCGGATGCCGCTCAAATTCTGTCTTTTTATAAAAAAGGCTTTCATGTTTAGCTTCGATGATCGAAAGAGGATAGCGTTCGCCGGAAGTATTTATCAATAAGAGAGGAGTAAACTTGCTATAATTTGTCGAGTCGTTTCTAGCTTTCTTTCTGTACGGTCGCCCCAATCGCATTTGAGGATTGTATACTGGAAACCTCTGATAAAAGATGTAAACCAGCTCATGCGCTCTTAATGGATTTTTTCTCGCGTTAAGGAATCCAGACGGAACGGGTTTTTTATAGACATAATCGTACCGGAAGTCCTTTTGATTTGATTTCCACAACAGACCCGCGAATCTGGTCATGCAGAAGACGCAAAAAGCGGCGTTCTTTTTCGCCGCCGCTTTCGCAAGCGACCAGAATCGCTCAAGATCAATTTCCTGATCCCATTGATTATCAGTGCAATTATAGGGCGGATCCGTCACAATCGCTGTCGCTCCGGACACCAGCGGCAAAATATCGTAGCAATCGCCCAGATAAAGCTCGCACGAGCCTATAATTTCCGATACGGCCATTAAATATCCCAGCCCATGAAATCAAATTTATCGAGAGGAATCCCCGCGTAATCCCATGGCTCGTTCGCGGCCAGCTCTTTCCTCGCGTCGATCATCATGGCGCAGGCTATCGCCGAGTCGCCATGCCGCCCGCCAGTTCTGTCCTTCGTCCTTTGCTCGGGTATTCTCGCAACTCCCTTGACTACGCGCAGGGATCTGAAATCGGAAAGGATGTCGGCGTCCCTGGGAAGCCGCAAGGTCTTGTCCTCGATTCCGGCCTTCAGGAGAGGCATTGTCTCGCGATACCAGCTTTCGGAGATCATAACCTCGCGAACAAGCGACGGCCCAAATTCCTGTCGACAGGCTTCGGCCAAAGCCGAGCCGTTGCCCCTCGCGTCCAGCGACACTCCGGAAAATCTGGGAAGTTTATCAATAATCGCGAAAAGGATTTGCTGTTGCGTCCGGTGAGGGCAATTCCGGAGTTGCAGGACGAACGGAGGCGACAGGGTAAGATCTTTCTCTTCGGCGACTGGCCAGAATACGGACAAATCGCCGGAGCGGCCAAAGTCCACGCCGCAAAAATGCGCCAGATCCTGGGATAGACTGTCCAGATAAGGATTCAGCTTTTCAGCGATCCAGCACCTCGTCCACGTTTCGGCGACGTCCAGACGCCAGTCTACGAAGTCGGGTTCGGGTTCTGTCCAGGTAATAACCGGAATATCGTCCATGCACGCTTCAATGAGGCTCGCGGAAAGATAGGCGCCAGTAGATCTATTGGGAATGCAAAAAAGTTCCTCGTCGGCGCCTTCGCCATATGTTTTGATCAGATCGTCGCGCCATGATTTCTCGGCTTCGGGCGTCCATTCTTTCTTTGTAACCTGGCATATTCTCCGGAAAAGGCCTCCGGCAAGCGCGTCATCGAGGGTTATCCTGTGCAAGCTATATGGCAGATTCCCCGCGCGGACATCCTGAATAATCTCATTAAAAGTGTTTTCCGCTCCGTTATGGGTGGAGATAACGATTACCTGGCCGCCCCACATCAAAAGGGCAAGCGCGGCTTTTAAAAGCTCCGGCAAATCATCCACGAAAGCCGCCTCATCGATGATGACCCGCCCCTGTTTCCCTCGAAGGTTGCTCGGTCTGGAGGACAAGGCCACTATCTTGCGACCCGAGGCGAAATCGATGCGAAAGGCCTTGATTCCCCTTTCGCTTCCGTCCCTGAACACATCCTCGTTCACTGTCGAGGTCACCAGCTGGAGTTTCTTCGCCCATTCGGCGCAAGCGTCGATATATTCCCTCGTCATCTCCTGATTGAACGAGATGTAAAGCACGTCCATGCCGTCGCGTCCGGATGTCGCGGCCTGGATTACATCGTCAAGGGCCTGCGCCCATGTGAGACCGATCCGCCGGGACTTTTCGATAATCTTTACCCGCGACTTGTCCTCCAGCCATTTCTTCTGATATGGCAGGAGAACGTCTTTTAACTCTAAATTCATGCCTGCCCTGTCCCCAGAATATTCTGGATAAGCCGCGCGTTCTCCGGCGAAAGCGCGTTGGTCTTGCGCTCGTCTTTGTCTTTGAGGACGCTGGCCTCCAGCTCCGCGACCATCTCCAGGCATTTTTTTATGTCCTGAACTGTCGCGCTAGTTATTTTGTCCGGATCGGACAAGGCCGCTCCCAGCTTTCGCTCGACGGCTTCTTTCAGCGCGGCGACGGCTTCCGCTTTTCCGGCGATCTTGCGTCTTTGCGCCGGTCGCTCGGCAGGCAACTTTCCGGACGCGGCAAGCTCCTGCTTTTTCAGGGCTAAAGACTCCAGACTGGAAACAGCGAAGGCCATCGACGCCGCTTCTTTGGGATCGCTCGCCCCTAAAAGCTGTTCCAGCGCCTTCTGGCGCCCTTTTATCGTGTTGACCCTGATTTCGGATTCGGCTTGCGCTATGTCGGCCCTTTTTTGCGCCCAGCCATAACGCTGGCCCCAGGCTTTAAGCGTGGTCGCGGACACATCCAGAGCCTCCGCTATCGCCGCGTAGCTCATGCGATCCACGCAGTATAATTCCTGCGCCCGCCACAAGGTCTCCGTCGGATATTCCCAGCCCATTAAGACAATCCAAGATCCCGTTCCAGAATTTCAATCTTGCGGATAACGCCAGTTAGCTCTTCTTTGAGGCCATTCAGCTTGATCGCCAAATGCATCAGGTATTCGCTTTGCAGATCGACAGGCTCAAAAATCAGCGGCAAACAACAGCGCATGGACTCCGCATGACTGCGTATTTCCGCTTCGATGGCTTTTCGCCTGATTCGCAATTCTTCCCTGTGGCCAAGATTTTCGGTTCTGCTCATGCCATATTCCTGCTTTTCGCGAGAGATTCAATGACAACGGTTAAATGCTCCATAGCCCGCGTGTTGTTCACAATCAGCGCCTGATTCGCTTCCGCGAGCTTTTCATGGCTTTTTACAAGCGTTACATTATTGTTGTAAAAAGTGACGACCTGCTGGTGCTTGTCCGAGAACTCGCGGATACACTCGTCGTGCCTGTCCGCCATGCCTCTCTGAAGATCGAGCATATCCTTGCGATAGGCTTCGAGGACTTCCTGCGCGTCCTTGCGATAAGCGTCCAGAATTTCCTGCGTGTCTTTCCGGTACGCTTCCATCGCCTTCTTGATCTGGCATTCGCGGCGATAACTTAACCAGCAAATAAGCGCGATCACGATGGCCGGTATCGCGGCCATTCCCAGAATCAGTCCCGGCAAGCCAAGGGCGACCAGCCCCTCCAACATCTGCATCAGTCCGGCTACGGCGGCTGTCAGTTGGGCGTCCATCAGTTGCCTCCACGTTTTTTATGACAATCGAGCGCCTCTTCAAGGGACGCTATATAGGAGCGCATGGCGTTGTCCCGCAATTTGATCCGCGTATAGGCCTCGCGGCTCTCCAGGAATCGCAAATCGCCCAGCTTTGGCAGATCAGGCTTCGCGGGCTCGGCGCATGATTCCGTAATCATTACCGGCGACGGCGAATTTTTCGCGCACCCGCTAAAGAGGCCGGTCAAGACTATCAAGCAGATTGCGGCGAGTCTCGTCATCGGGGATCATCCTTCTTTCTTTGTCTTCCATGTCGCGGGATTTGGAGAGTTGTATTATTTCAAGCTAGTTCCCCGCGTCGATCAGATTGTCGTTCAGACGCTTGAGACAGGCTTGCGCCTGTTCGCGAACGGCGTCTTTCGCCGCTTCCGTCGAATGAAGCTTCGCGTTTATAAGCGCGATCTCCTCTTTCGCGGATATTAGCTACGTTTTCAGGGAATCCCTTTCCTTTTTAAGAGTGACGACGTTTGTAACGCCCTGAATAGCGGAAAGCAGGATAATAACGATTAGAAACGCCTTCACTTCATGTCTCCGCAATCCTGATTTTCAAAGCCATGCAAGCCGTCCTTGCCCAACTCGAAGCGCAGTTGCGCGGCTTTCGCTCCCTGGCTTCCCGCGATGAGCGCGACCATCTCCCAGCTTATGGGAACAAAGCGCCCCTCGACAAAGCAGAAGATTACCCAGTTTAAAAGGACAATCAGGCAGACCAGCATCGTAACGATTCTCATCGCCGAATAGACTCCGTCAACGCCCTGAAGTGCGTCTGCTATGGCCTGTCTTACCGTCATTTCTGGATTCCTATATAGGTTTTGAGATCGTTCACGCGATTTCGCCATCCCTTCGCGAAAGGTCGATAATCGCGCCCGTCGCGATAGGGAGAATTATTGACTAGCATATCGTGAAAATCCTGCCGCTTGACGACAAAAATTTTTGCCAGCTCAACGCCTCGCCCGTAATGGATCAGCTCAAGCGTAACGGAAACGCTTTTTTTCCCGATTATCCCGTCCACATCAAGTTTCGCGGATGGCGAAATTGCGTTGCAGGCTCTTTGCAGGAATTTAGCGGTCTGCGTTCTTCCGGTGTTCACGCCCGTGTCGTAAAGGCCGATTTGAAGGGACAGGCAGGGATATTGATCAAGTTTCTGGTCAACCCAGAAAGCCTGGTAAAATATCAAATCGACTTTCGCCTGATCCTTCTTCCGGTAAAGCTCGATGATGTCTTTGGCGTCGATAACCCCGTCGCCGTTTACGTCAAACTTTGTCTGTTTGAGGAAACGCAAACTGACGCCGTTATAGGTAACGCCGCCGGGATCTTTCGGATGATTAACAAATCCTTTTTCCCATTTCTGGGTGAAAAGATTGGCTATCGTAAAATTTTTTGGATAGGTCATGTCCGCTCCGTTTCGCGGGCGATAAAAAGCCCGCTTTGGCCAAATCTACCAAAGCGGGCTTAAGCGTTCATGCACGCGTCGCGGACAGTGCGGGGAAATCGTTATTCGTCAAAATTCTCCCGCAGGGCTTTTACCTCCGAAGAGCGGACCCGGACGGGATTTTCCTTGAGTCTTACGAGCTTGCCCTCGGCGATATAATTATAGATGGTTCTTTCGCTCACGTTCAGGCAATAAGCCGCCTGCTTCGCGTTTAATAAATCATGCCGCGCGAGCATTTCGCCTGGAGTGATGTAATAGTCCTGGTTAGGTTTTTTGACAGGGCAGCGGATAGGCAAGGGCACCTGGAAGCCAGCCGGGTTTTTTAAAGTGCAATGGCTGGCGCATCCGATACAGCAAAATACATCATCGCGCACAAACCAGAAAGGCCGATCCTTGCTCCTGTTCCGCCTGTTGTCAGCGGCTGGCTTGAATGGGCATTTCAGTCTGTCATACACTTGCTGATCTGGCTCCAGCTCATATGGGCGCCACCCCTCGCGGGTCAATGCAACAATATCCATAATTCTGGTTCTGGACATTTTACTTCTCCTCCAGACCTTTTCAGAGTTGGCCAGCTTTCTCCATGCCTTCTCCATTATCATATAATCGTTCAAATAGCTCCATTGCCTCCCTTGCGGTTTGATCCCGGCAGGCCATACATTCCCTTCGGTTCAACCTACGGCAATTGGAGCAGCGGATTGCCTGCAGCGTTTCTCCCAGCATTTCCTGCGACACTGGCGGCTGTGGCCTCTGTTTCGCTTCGTGCCCGGTGAGTGCAGCCTTGATGCGCTTTAGCTGGTTCTTCGCGTTGCCTGGATATTTGCCGGACAGCACCAGATAAACGGATGCGCGGGACAGTTCCTTGTGGGCTTTGCAAAAAGCGTGAACAGAAGCATATTTATTCAGTATTTCCGCTTTTACTTCACTAATTGACATTTGCGCCCTTCTGGGCCTGTTTTTTATCAAACGCCTTTTCCCTGTGCTGCAAATCAGTCAGGAGCGCCTTTATTTTTTCGCCATTCTGCAGCCAGACAAAACAATGCGTGCCAAACTCTCTTTTTACGCGGGTATCCAGACTCGTCATGGAGTAGCCCAGCTTACGCCATATGGCCAGGATTTGCCTTTTTTGTGTGGCGAATGGCATTGAATCCGTAATTTCAATAAAATCAGGACGGCCATGAGGTGTGACGCGGCTGTTCCGGCTTTTTGCAGGAGCTGTGTACTTTACGCCCAGATTGCTCGCAAAATAATGGACAAGCCTGGAGAGCTGGTTGACCGTCATCTCCTTTCGGCTTTCAACTCCGAATTCCGTGCGCAACAGGGATCGGAAGGCCACCTCGTCCATATCCGGTAGCTGTTTTCTGGCCACTTCAATCTTGCGGTAAAGGCCAAGACGCATTTCTTTCTCATTCATGTTGATGCCCTTTTTCCACAGTGTCATTCAAAGCGTCCAGCATCACTTGC
>CAMWPE010000132.1 GCA_947176055.1 uncultured Desulfovibrio sp. | reverse complement strand
CCGCTCCCGCCTCCCCCGACGCTTTTTCAACGGCCATGAGCATGGCCAGGCCCTGGACGCGACTGCCAAGGGACGGACAGCGCGGACCCGCTAAAACCGCCCCTTCAAAATCGGGCTCGGGCGCTACGCCGATACGGATTACCGGAACGTCTTTGACAGTTGCAAGACACAGCGCCTGGGCCAGAACTTCCAGAGTTTCTTCCATTTCCATAGGAGCGTATTCCCCCCGCCGCCATAATCTCTCCAGATCCGTTCCCCTCAACACAAGGCAGGGATGCAACCGCAGGAAATTCGCGCCCAATTCCAGCGCGGCGCGAACGTCATCGAGAAATATTTGAGCGCTCGATCCCGGCAATCCCGGCATGAGATGAACGCCGGCGGCAAGGCCGTAACCGGAGCATAATTCCAGCGCGGCCCGGCCAGCGTCGCCGGAACACCCGCGACGGGAAAGCGCGAGAACGCCGTCGTTGAAACTCTGAACCCCAAACTCGATCAATCCGCATCCGGCGCCGATCAATTCCCTCGCGCGTTCCTCCGAAATTTTGTCGGGACGCGTCGAGCAACGGAAACCGGAAATCATGCCCGCGTCCCGCATGGCGCGGGCAAAGTCGAGACATTTCCGGCGCGCTTTGGCGGGGATAGCCGTGAATGTTCCTCCGTAGAAAGCAAGCTCGACCATTTCCCCGCGCCTGGATATCGCCTCCCGACAATTGATCAGAATGCCGTCGAGATCGCCCGACGTCGCCCGTTTTCCCGTTTGCGCTTCTTGCGAGCAAAAGACGCAACGGCCTGGACAGCCCCAGTTGGGCAGGAAAATGGGGAAAATCTTCGCTGATCTCTTTTTTGGCCAGGGAATCCGGATTTTTAAGAGTTCCATACAAACGCCGCGCGCCAGTCGCCGTTTCACGATTCGCAAAGACTTCGCGAAGAGCGGCGAGATTATTCCTCGCAAAATGACCCGGCTCGCGCGCTATGGTTTAGCGACAGCCTTGACGGAGTAGCCTTGCCAATTATATATAAATTCTTTATACAAAGTATTCGCGTCATAAAAAAGCGCTTTTTAACCATAAGGACGAAAGATATGAGCAAAGAATGCGATTTTTGCGGCAAAAAGCCCCAAGTAGGCAACCTGGTAAGTCATTCCAATATCAAAACCAAAAGACGGTTTAATCCTAATCTGCAGAACGCGCGCCATCAATTCCCCGACGGAACTGTCCGCACTGTCCGCGTCTGCGCCCGTTGCCTGCGCTCCGGAGTTATAACCAAGCCCCGCGTGGCGCGCGACTATTATATCTAAAAACGAACCGGTCTTATTCTCCCCCCAACCCCGCCCGCGCGGGGATTTTATTTTAGCCAGCTCCCGGATGATGAAACTGACGATCCGCCTCCGTCCTCGATGGATTCCCTACGCCTGGCGTCGCGTAACTCCAGGCGTCAACCTGAAATCCTTCGCCAGGTTGCGCGATTGCAAGCTGGTGCTGGAAGCCAGGGGCATCCCTTTCGTCATCTGGCGCGTCCGAGACAGAGCATATTTTTTCGCTCCGGCCCTGCTGGAAACTCTCGCCCGCGCGGAACTGGCCGCCTACAGGGACGAGCTCGCGCGACCGCCCTCAAAAAAACGTCCGATCCCTGTCCATCAAAGCGCGGAATTCGCTTATCTTTGGCTTCTGCCGCTTCTCCTGTTCTATCCCTTGCAACATGGCTCCCGCTTCTTCGCCGCCCTTCCGCCTCCGGCGGAACTGACCGGACTCGGTTCCCTGAACTACGCCGCCGTAGTCTTTCATAAACAATACTACCGCGCGTTTACCGCCATGACCCTGCATGTCGATGTTTCGCACTTGGCGGGGAATAGCTTTTTCGGCGCGGTGTTCCTCTATATGCTCGCTCGCGCCGTAGGATACGGATCCGCATTCCTGCTTACCGTATTTGCCGGCGGACTGGCTAATCTTGCCTGCGTATTTTTCAGAACTCCTGGCTACGTCAGCGTGGGTTTCTCGACGGCTGTTTTCGCCTCCCTTGGAGTCCTGGCCGGAATTATGATCCGGAGGGTCGATGATCCGCGCAAAATGTTCGTAACCCTGGCGGCGGCCGTCGCCCTTCTCGCCATGCTCGGCGCCGAAGGAGAGCGCTCCGATTACGGAGCGCACATCGCGGGACTCGCGGCGGGACTGTTTACCGGTTTCATCCGCGGAGACAAAAAAGCGCGGCTACCCCAGTTCGCGCTCGGAGCGCTAGGACTCGCGCTCCTCGTCTGCGCCTGGATAATCGCGCTAATCTAGAAGCCGGAACGAAAAAAGCCGGAATAAAACCGGCTTCTTATCATAAAAATTGTTTCGCCTTCGCTTAAGCGGAGGATCGCGGAAGACTGGTGTTACGCGCCCTTATCCGGGGCCGGATCCGGTCTTCGGCCTATGGAGAAATAGGCGAAGCCGCGCTCGGCCATCGCTTTTGGCGAATAGAGATTGCGGCCGTCGAATAATACCGGCGAGGCCAGCCGTTCTTTAATTCCCCCGAAGTCCGGATTGCGGAATTGATTCCATTCAGTCGCGACCAGCAGGGCGTCCGCCCCGTCCAGGGCCGCGTATTGCTCGCCGACGATCTCCACAAGAGCGTTGTCTTTAAATATTTCGCGCGCGTTTTTAGCGGCTTCCGGATCAAACGCGCGTATTTTCATACCCTCCGCGGTTAACCCGTTTATGATTTCGATAGACGCGGCTTCGCGCATATCGTCGGTGTTCGCCTTGAAGGCGAGGCCCCAGAGAGCGAGCGTTTTGCCAGCGACGCCTCCCTTGTCCGCGAAATAATCCTTGATAATTTCGACCATGCGCTTTTTCTGGCGGGCGTTGGCCGCCTCCACCGCGTTCAGCACCATCGGCTCGACTCCGGCTTCCGTAGCCGTCTGGATAAGCGCTTTAACGTCCTTGGGAAAACAGGAGCCGCCGTAGCCTACGCCCGGATAAATAAATTGATAGCCAATGCGCGTGTCCGAGCCAATGCCATTGCGAACGTCGCGCGCGTCGGCTCCGATTTTTTCGCATATGCAGGCGATCTCATTAATAAACGATATCTTCGCGGCGAGCATGCAGTTGGCCGCGTATTTCGTCATTTCCGCGCTTCTGACGCCCATGACGATTATTTTGTCCCGCGTCCGCGCGAAAGGCGAGTACAATTCGCGCATGATCGCCGCGGCGCGTTGAGAGGAGGTTCCGACAATCACCCGATCCGGCTTCATGAAGTCCGCGATGGCGTCGCCTTCCTTGAGAAATTCCGGATTCGAAACCACTTCCGCGACATAATCCAGACCTCTTTTGGTCAACTGTTCATCGATAATGCTTTTTACCGCGTCGGCCGTTCCCACGGGCACTGTGGACTTGTCCACAACGATCAAATCGCCCGTCATATATTCGCCAATTTCCTTCGCGGCTTTATAAACGTAACTTAAATCGCAGGAGCCGTCCGGTCGCGGCGGCGTGCCTACGCAGATAAAAACGCATTCCGCGCCCCTTACCGCCTCCCGGATATCCGTAGTGAAGGAAAGCCTGCCGTCGTCATGGTTGCGCCGGACGAGAATATCGAGCCCGGGCTCGAATATGTGCACGACGCCTTTGCGCAGGTTTTCGACCACTTCCTTTTTGATATCCACGCAGACGACATTGTTCCCCATTTCGGCGAAACAGGCGGCCGAAACAAGGCCCACGTAGCCTGTGCCAATTATGCATAATTTCATCGTTCTCTCCGCTAAAATCGGCGCTCGCGCCTTCTTCCGCATATGGACTTTCTTTTATAACAATATAATAATCCTCAAACTCTAGCAAGAGAGGCGCGTTTCCGATGGTCAGGTTAGCCGCGAACCAAACTACGGATAATATAAAGCGCGCGGCGATTGAAAATAGTCGCGCTATGACGGCTTTGCGAGGCGAAACGGAGCGCGCCAGAACGATCGCGCCTGTCCCGCCAAACGGGGAAAATGTCCCTGGGCGGATTTTCTCCGCCGTTTAGGGATATTTTTAAGCTAAACCCGCCGTAGGGATCCGCGCGAAATCGCGGCTTGACGCCCTTCGCGGCGAGGCATCTCCGAATACTCGCGCTCCCATGCGCAAAATTTAAAGCGGATCAGAATATGATTATCGGGGTGGGAATCGACCTCGCCGACTCGCGTCGGATAGAAAAAATCTACAAACGTTTCGGGATCAAATTCGCGGCTAAAATTCTCTCGCCAACCGAGCTGGAAAAATTGCCCGATGATCCCATCCCCTATCTCGCCGGGCGTTTCGCCGCCCGCGAAGCCTTTGTAAAGGCGCTTGGCACCGGCTTTTCCAAAGGCGTCGACTGGCTGGACACGCGCGTTGAAAACGACCGGGCAGGCCGACCCGTCGTCTTCCTGAAGGGTCGCGCCGAAGTTATAGCCCGCGATCTGGGCGTAAAACAGATCCATCTTTCCATCAGCCATGAAAGACATTACGCCGTCGCCATGGTAATTCTGGAGGGTTGATATGTCCCCCGATTCCTTTCTCGCCTGTCTGCCAATTCTCGCCTGTCCGGAGACAACGCGGCTGATGGATAAAAAAGCCATCGATTTTGGCATTCCCGAGCTCATGCTGATGGAAAACGCCGCGCGGGCCGCTCTCGATCTCCTGGAGCAAAAATGGGGAGCGCCGACCGGCGTCCGTATCTGGCTTTTCATGGGGAGCGGCAACAATGGCGGCGACGCCGCGGCCCTCGCCCGTAATCTCGCCGATCGCGGAGCCATCCCTACTCTTTTTTGCTTAAAAGCTCCTGATCAATACTTCGGCTCGCCCGCCGTCAATCTCGACCTGGCGCGGCGCGACAATGTCGAAATTCTCCGTATAGATCCGGTCGACGCGCCCGCTATTTTCGCGAGCCGGGTTCTAACCGCCGGCGCGAAGCCATCCATTATAATCGACGGACTACTGGGCACAGGTTTTTCCGGGCCGCTAAAGCCGGAGCTGGAAAAACTCGTCGCGGCGATTAACGAATTCGCCTCCCTAAGCGGCGTCCGCGTTATGGCTCTCGATATCCCCAGCGGTCTGGACGCGCGAACCGGGCGACCGTCGCCAATCGCAATTCGCGCCGATCTTACGGCGACATTCGCCGCGGACAAACCCGGCTTGTGTATTGGTCGCGAATACGCCGGCGAAGTTTATGTCCGCGAAGTCGGCTTTCCCCGCGTTGTCCGCGAGCAAATCGACGCCGACGGACTGTTGCTGGACGGCCGCGCCTTCCTCCCTTTTTACGTCTATCCTGAAAATTCCTATAAAAATATTTTTGGTCGAGTCCTGATCGTTGGAGGACAGCCGGGCATGGGCGGAGCCGCCTGTCTGGCAGCCCTGTCCGCCCTCCGCGCCGGCGCGGGACTTGTCACGGTATGCGCCCCCTCCGCGACTGTCGCCCAGGCGAGAAATTTCGCGCCGGAAATTATGACCATGGATCTGGGGCTGGAATGGCCCGGCGCTATTCCGGTCAATCTGGCGGCTGAGATCGCGTCCGCCGACGCCCTGGTCATAGGACCGGGCATGGGCGAAAAAGCCGACGCTCTCCTCCATGAGCTCTTGTCCGTAAAAAACCGGCCTCCGGCGGTTATCGACGCGGACGCCCTGAAGATTATCGGACGCGAACCCTCATTCCGGCAATATGTCCGAGTCGATGATATCCTGACTCCGCATCCGGGCGAAGCCGCGGCTTTGTTAGGTATTGAGCATGTCGCAATCCAGGAGGATCGCCCTGCCGCGTTGGCCGCTATCCTGGACACATATCGCGCCGTCTGCGTCCTGAAGGGCGCGTATACTCTCGTAGGCGCGCCAGGCGAGCCGTTTGTTCTTTGCCCATACGATCTGCCTAGCCTCGCCATAGCCGGCGCCGGAGATGTATTGGCCGGATGCGCGGGAGGCTTTCTGGCTGGGCGCGACCGCGGCTCCTCTCTGGCGATCGCCGCCAAGGCCGTAGGTCTTCACGCTTTAGCCGGCGTAATGTTATCGGCTCAATTTCCCGGCCGCGGGCTCCTGGCCGGCGAGCTTGCTAAAGCGCTCCCCCATATCGCCGCGTGGTTGAGAAGTTTGGACAAGATATTGCTGGATAAGGGCTTGGCGCCATGGCCGTCATCGAACTAAAGTCCCTGGCCGATACAATCAGGCTGGGCGCGTTGTTGGGACGGACTTTGTCCCGCTATAATTCTCCGCCGCTTTTCCTGCGCGGCGATCTGGGAAGCGGCAAGACGGCTCTGACCCGCGCGCTAGTCGCGGCAATGCCTGGCGCGGAAAGAGCCCAGGTCGCCAGTCCGTCATTCACAATCTGCAACCGTTATCCCGTAGCTCCGCCCGTGTTGCATTGCGATCTCTATCGTTGTCGCGAAGATACGCCGGACGAGTTGCTGGAGGCGCTGGATGAAGGCGAAAGCCAGATAATTATCGAATGGGCCGAATTTTTTCCCCTGGCGCTCCTCCCCGAATCATATCTGGACATTAATTTAATTATGGATAACAATTCCCGCTTGCCAGTTTTTACTGCCCATGGCAACTCCGCGGCCGATCTACTCGCCGAAATTACGGCGAGCTGGAGCGCGGATAATCCGAGGTAAGAATGAAGATATTGGTTCAGAAATTCGGGGGTACGTCCGTCGCCGATCTGGAAAGTATGAAAATGGTCATGGAAAAGGTCCTCGATGGTCGCGAAAGGGCCGACAAACTCGTGGTCGTGCTTTCGGCGCGCGCCGGTGAAACGAATAATCTCCTCTCTCTGGGCGACGAATGGTCGCCCGCGCCGGACAAAGCCGAA
>CAMWPE010000131.1 GCA_947176055.1 uncultured Desulfovibrio sp. | reverse complement strand
TTCCTAATTCGGCAATTTATGCCCAAAAATTTGGCGCGACGACTCCGCGAACGCGGGAAGACGGGCCAGTCAAGAATGAAATTTTTGCCTAAAAAGGAATAATTTTCCGTCGGCGGGCGCTTCCGCTCCCGGCGATTCGCTCCGCGACGCGGTTGGAAATAAAATTCGCCGCGTCTTATTGACGGAATTAAGTGAATAATTTATCAGGCGTATCAGGAACCAGAGGAGGTTTTATATGCCAGTAATCCAGGATGCCATTAGCGGACGCTCCCATTTTAAATGCACGCGTCTGCGCGGCGCGGAAGTTGGCTCTTCGGTGTGCCAGTTTTGCGCCGTAGGCTGTTCTCAACTCGCTTTCTTTAAAAACGGCGAGTTGATCAATGTGGAAGGCGATCCGCGCAGTCCCGTCAATCAAGGGCGCATGTGTCCGAAAGGCTCTTCGACCTACGCGTTGAATTATAACCCCTATCGCGTCACCAAGCCGATGTATCGCGCTCCCGGGTCGGACAAATGGGAAGAAGTTTCCCTCGATTGGATGCTCGATACCTTGGCAAAACGAATCTGGGATTCGCGGGCGAAGGGCTTTGTGGAAAAGGACGCTTCCGGCGTGACGGTAAATCAGGTAACCAATCTAGGCTTTATCGGCGGATCGGCCAACGACAACGAGGAATGCTATCTGTTCCGGAAGTTGATGACCGGCGGTTGCGGCGTCCTGCCCGTTGAAAACACCGCCAGATATTGTCACTCCACCACCGTCGCCGCCCTTGGCCCCAGCTTCGGCTTTGGCGCCTGCACCAATCCGCCCCGCGATCTCGTCTATAGCGACTGTATTATTATTATGGGATCTAACATGGCGGAGGCCCATCCCGTGGCTTTCCACTGGGTTCAGGCGGCCCGGGAAAAGGGCGCGATAACCCTGCACATTGATCCGCGCTTTACCCGGACGACGGCGGCATGCGATCATCATGTGCCGATTCGTCCGGCTACGGACGTGGCGTTTATTTGCGCCGTTATCCGCTACATCATCGAGCAGGATTTATGGTTCCACGAATATGTGTTAAACTATACAAACGCTGCCACGCTGATCAATCCCAAATTCCATTTTGACGACGTTACGGGCGTCTTCAATGGCTGGGACGCGGCGGCCAACGCCTATACCGGCGAGCCGGATTCCTGGGAATACCAGTATGAAACTGACGCCGACGGCAATTATCTGAAACCGAAGACGGATCCCACGCTTCAGGATCCCCATTGCGTGTTTCAGCTCCTCAAAAAGCAGGTCGAGGCTTATACTCCGGAGAAGGTCGCCTCCATTTGCGGATGCCGTCCCGCCGATATTATTAAAGCCGCGGAATACATGGCTCGCAATTCCGGCAGGGATCGCACTACGGCTGTGTGCTACGCCACCGGATTTACGCAACATGCCAGCGGCGCGCAGATCATTCGCTCTCTGGCCATCTTGCAATTATTGCTTGGCAATATAGGCCGTCCAGGCGGCGGTATTCTCGCTTTGCGAGGCCATTCCAATGTGCAGGGCGCGACGGACGTTCCCACGCTGTTCAACGCGCTTCCCAATTACATCCCCATGCCGCACGGCGATCCGGGGCAGGCCACTCTCGCCGATTACCTGAGGAACGGTCACGCTTACGGCGACGCCCGCGACAAGACGCGCGGCATGTGGCAACTGGAGACTACCCGCGGCTCCTGGGCGAGTCTGCCCAATTATATGATAAGTCTGCTTAAGGCCTGGTACGGCGACAAGGCGACGCCTGAAAACGAGTACGGCTATCAGTGGATTCCCAAGATTTCAGCCGACGAATCCCTCACTATCACAATGGAGAGAATGATTAAAGGCGAAGTGGACGGGCTTATGGTCTTTGGCCAGAACATGGCCGTGACCAACCCCAACACCGGCTGGAGCCGCGACGCCCTGCGCAACCTGAAATGGCTCGCCGTATGCGATCTCTTCGATACGGAAACATCGTCGGTCTGGTACGCCGACCCCACCGATCCGGAATCCGTCGCCAAATGCAAGACCGAAGTATTCCTGTTGCCCGCCGCGGCCGGTCTCGAAGCCGCCGGATCCGTCACCAATACCGAACGGCTGATCCAGTGGCATTACCGTTGCAAAGCCGCTCCTGGCGACTGCCGTTCCGACGGCTGGTGGATTTACCAGCTCGGAAAACGCCTCAAAAAAATGGCCGAAGAATCCGGACTGCCCCGCGACGCCGGTCTGGCCGCGCTCACCTGGGACTATGATCCTTCCCCCAATAAGAGGGAATTTCCCGGCCTCAACCCCGTCCCCGGCGACGTGGACAACGAGAAAGTCGCGCTGGAAATGAACGGCTATCATATAGGGACAGGCGTCCCGTGTCAGGGCGCCGGCGATCTGAAGGACGACGGCTCCACAGTGTGCGGTTGCCGTCTCTATTCCGGCTTTATTAATAAAGAAGGCGAGAATCTTTCCCAGCGGGTCGAAGGCGGCTATGTCAATCATTCAATTGACACCGAATACAGATACGCGTGGCCCACGAATAGTCGAGTGCTTTATAATCGTTGTTCCGCCGATCCGGATGGCAAACCCTGGTCCGAAAGGAAGAAGCTGATCTGGTGGGACGAAGCCGATCAGCGCTGGGTCGGCTACGACACGCCGCAGTTTGACGCTACGAAGCCGCCGAGCTACGAGCCTCCCGCCGGCGCGAAAGGCGACGCGGCCCTCAGCGGGAAGGATCCCTTTGGCGCGCATACCGACGGCAAGGGCTGGATTTTTGTTCCTTACGGCATGAAGGACGGACCCCTGCCCGTATTCTACGAGCCGACGGAATCGCCCTATAAGAATCCTCTCTGGTCGCAGGGTCTGGATCCGGGAACGGTAATTATTCAGGATCCCCGCAACCCGATCGCGCCGCAGGGCGATCCGGAGTATCCAATAGTCATGACCACTTATCATATGGTCGAGCACTGGCTTTCCGGCTCCATGACCAGGCATATTCCCTGGCTGGCGCAGTTGCAACCGCAAACCTTCGTGGAAATCACTCCCGAGCTGGCCGAGGCCACTGGCATTACTTCCGGCATGTATCTGTCCGTGAAGAGCGCGAGAACGGAGCTTCAAATGCGAGCGCTGGTCACTCCGCGCATCCGCATAGGCGAGGTGCACGGCAAACCCGGCATGGTGATAGGCAGTTTCGTCAATTCCGGTTATAAGGGAATTGTCTGCGACCCCATAACCAACGATTTGAGTCCGGCCACCATGTCTCCCGAAGGGCTTATACCGGCGTCCAAAGGCTTCGCGGTGCAAGTAGCCAAAGGCGACGCCGCGAAGGCCGAAAAATTCAAATGCGATCCGGTTAAATTCCCCGAAACCATGGACAGGCCGATTCCCGCCACTCCGTGGGCGTCGCAACCGGAAGGGAGAAACTAAATGAGCCAGAATCCATTAAATATATTCAAGCTGAAAGACCGGGCCTATCCGGAAGACGAAATAAAAAAGCCGGACGCCATTGATCCATGCTACGCGCTCTTCAAACGTTATCCGCCGCGCGAATCGCCAGGGGATTACGCTTTCTATACCGATACCTCCGTCTGCATAGGCTGCAAGGCCTGCGAAGTTGCCTGCAAACAGTGGAATCAACTGAAGATCGACGGTGTGAAATGGTCGGGCGACAGCTATGACAACACTTTTGATCTGTCCGCGAACAACTGGCGGCATGTAAAGTTTATAGAGCGTTTTCCGGAAGAGAACGAGCGCAACCGGCCGGCGCCAAAGGACATGCATATTCTTCTCGCCGAAAAGAAAGAAGGCGAATGGCTATTTCAGTCGGATCAATGCAAGCATTGCAAGGAATCCCCGTGCCATGAAGCCTGTCCCACAGGCGCCATCATGCGCAACGAGTACGGCGGAGTTTACTATCAGACTGACATCTGCATGGGCTGTGGCATGTGCGTCGCGGCCTGTCCTTTCGGCGTGCCTCAATTGAGTCCGGAAACCGGTCATTCCATGAAGTGCGCCGAATGCTACGACAGGTTGCGCGACGGTCTTACTCCCGCCTGCGCCTTGGCCTGTCCCACGGGTTCCATTCATTTCGGCCTGCGCGACGCCATGATAGACGCCGCCAGACAAAGACTGGATTTCCTGCATAAACAGGGCTATACGAACGCGCGGCTTTACGGAGCCGAGCCTTTTGATAGATATTCGGCCCTCAATTCCTTCTATCTGCTCATGGACAAACCGGAAGTATACGGCTTGCCCGCGGAGCCGATCACGCCGGTCAAATTCATGCTGGGCGATTACTTCCGGGCCGCGGCGACTCTCGCGATCTGCGCGTGCGCCATAGCCGCCTGTCTATAAAGGAGCGCGTAATGCCAAAAAATACCACCTGGATAAAGGGAAAACCGTCCCCGTATCAACTGCGGCAGATACCCCATTTCCCGGACTGGCATAATCTCATTGTCTGGGACGCCTTTTTCAATAATCTCGCCGCGGGCACGATGATCATTACCGCGCTGGCCTGGGCATTCGGCTCGCAAGTCTTCGCCGCTCTTCTGCCCGTCGCCCTGACGACGGCCTTTTGCCTCGTCATCATCGACCTCGTCGTCCTGATCTGCGATCTCGGCGACTCCGCGCGCTTTATCAACTCCCTGCGCGTCCTGCGCTTTACCTCGCCTCTGTCCGTTGGCGTCTGGGGACTGGTTTCCTTCTCCTCCTTCGCCTTCATAGCCGCCGTTCTTTCCTGGATCGCGGTGTCCAGCAGCACGGTTGGGTTATGTTATTACGTCCTGTACACGCTCATTCGCGTTTTTACGGTTCTGGCCGTCATCGGCGCGATAGTGGTCATCTGCTACAAGGGCGTGGTCTTTAGTTGCACTTCGCAACCGGGCGTGAAAAACGCCCGCTGGTTGCCGCCATTCATGGTGTCCGATTCCCTGCTGATGGGCCTGTCCGTTTATATAATCCTGGCCCTCTGTTTTTCTTCCGGACCGGCGGCCGCGTTCCTCATCATTCCCTACATCTTCCTTGTCTGCGCCCGTTGCCTGACTTTCGCCCTCCTCTGGGGCGATGTTAAAACGCGCGCCCGCCTGGTTCGCGCGACAGAGAACAGGCTGGTAGGCTGGATCCTGTATATTGTCGGAGGCATTCTCGCCATAATCCTGGCTTTCTGCGGCGTAGGGGGCCTGTTGCTGGCCGCGCTTATCGCTCTGGCCTGCGGCGTTATGGAGAGATATTGGCTCATTGGCCTGACCCATCCCGCGCCACTGCGTCCGGAAGCCGAAGAGTAGGCGCTGGATAAAGGCTAATAGCGATTGACGTTTGCGAAACCGCGGGGAGCAGATCCTCGCGGTTTTTTAGCGGGATCCGGGCCGACGGTTTTCGCGGGCCGCGGTATTGACAAAATAGATGATTGCTTGAAAAATCGATGGGAAAATCTCCGGCGGTCGTCCGAATCCATATCGCGCGGAGATTGGATACGATATTTTACGCGACAAAATTTTTAACATTCATACTATGGCAAGGGGAATTTCATGCAAAAATACTATTCCAGGACTCTGCGCCATTTCAAGGAGCGGACGGACGCGCTGGCTTCCGATATCGGCGACAAGAAAGAGTACGGAACATTGCGCGGCGGCCGGAACTGGGAGTCCTTCTACCGGGGACGGTGGGCGCATGACAAGGGAGCGCCGTCCACGCATGGCGTAAACTGCACCGGTTCCTGTCGCTGGAACGTTTTCGCCAAGGACGGTATCGTTGTATGGGAGGCGCAGGCTCCGGATTATCCCACGCCTCATCCCGATTTTCCCGATTACGAGCCTCGCGGTTGCCCCAGGGGCGCGTCGGCTTCATGGTATGTCTATAGTCCCCTGCGCGTGCGTTATCCCTACATTCGCGGCGAACTGCTAGAGTTATGGAAAGAGGCCCTGAAAGAGAAGGGCGACTCCGTCCTGGCCTGGGAATCCATTGTGGAGAACCCGGAGAAGCGGGCGAAATATCAGAAAGCTCGCGGTCACGGCGGTTTCGCGCGCTTCTCGTGGGACGAAGCCGTAGAAATGATCTGCGCGTCCCTTATCTATACTATCAAGAAATACGGACCTGATCGCGTGTTCGGCTTTACGCCGCTTCCGGCCATGTCGATGGTCAGCTTCGCCTCCGGCGCCCGCTTCTTCTCGCTCATCGGCGCGCCGATGATCAGCTTCTATGACTGGTATTGCGATCTTCCTCCGGCTTCGCCTCAAGTCTGGGGCGAGCAGACGGATGTTTGCGAAAGCGCCGACTGGTATAACGCCGGGTACCTCATCTCATGGGGCAGCAATTTGCCGCAGACCCGCACGCCCGACGCGCATTTTTATACCGAAACGCGCTATCAGGGCACGAAAGTCGTGGCGGTGTCCCCGGATTACGCCGATTTTACAAAATTCGCGGACACCTGGCTGGCTATCGAGGCCGGAACGGATGGCGCGTTGGCCATGGCCATGAGCCATGTCATTGTCAAGGAATTTTTCCTCGACAGGACCGTCCCTTATTTTAATGATTATGTCCGTCGTTTCACCGATTTGCCTTTCCTGCTCATGCTGGACGAAAAGGACGGCGCCTTTTTGCCGGGTCGTTGCCTGCGGGCTACGGACATCGGTCGCGGCGGCAATAATCCGGAATGGAAACTGCTGGTTTTTGATAAAAAACGCGGCTCGCCCGCCGCTCCAATGGGATCCATCGGCTCGAGATACGGCGAAAAGGGCACATGGAATCTCGAGATGAAGGACTGTTACGACAAGGAGGATCTGGATCCGGCCTTGAGCATGGAAGAAT
>CAMWPE010000130.1 GCA_947176055.1 uncultured Desulfovibrio sp. | reverse complement strand
TTACTTAAGTTATCGTCTTTGTTAAAAAAACCGAAACGCCGCTTTTTTTGGATTTTTATAATTTTCTTATGCGCGACGCGTCGAGTCTGGCCGCTATGGCAAATTCCAATCGCTTTTTCTGGCCCGGGAACCGTTTTCTGGTTTTATTTTTATCTTTTCTCTCGGCATTCGCTCCTTTATCAACGGATATGTATTTGCCGGCGCTTCCGGCCATGGCCGAAAATTTTGGAGTCTCGTCCGATTCTGTCGCGGATACTATAACGCTCTTTTTCCTGGTTTTCGCCATTTCGATGCTTTTTTGGGGACCAATATCTGATCGTTATGGCAGGAGACCGGCGCTTTTGGCCGGATCGCTTTTATATACTGTTTCAAGCGTTTTTATCGCGCTCGCGAACTCTCTCGATTGGATGCTTTTCTGGCGTTGCGTTCAGGCACTGGGGAGCGGCGCGGCGAGTTCGCTGGCTCTGGCTATAGTAAAGGACGCGCTTAAAGGCCGGTTAATGCAAAATGTTATAGGGTTCATGCAGACTATAACTGTCCTCGCTCCCTTGACCGCGCCGGTAATCGGCGGCGGGACGTTGTTGTTTGTTAGCTGGCGAGGAATCTTCTGGATTCTTGCTCTTTGCGGATTTGTCTCTTTTCTAGGGACGCTGGGACTTCGCGAAACCGTCCGTTCGCGTTCTCAAGCGGGATTTTTAAATATCGCATCGAGAATCGGGGTTGTTTTAAAAAACGCTAAATTTCGCGACGCGCTGATTATATTTTCGGCCATGGCTATGCCATTCATGTCTTATCTGGCCCTGTCGCCTTTTGTTTATCAGGATGTTTTCGGCCTCTCCGCGCAGGTTTATAGCTTGTTTTTCGCGCTAAATTCCTGTTTTATCATGGTTGGACCGGCCAGTTATCTGAAATATTTTCACAGATTTGATCGCGTCCGACTCATTTTTATCCAGCTCGTCGTAATGGCCTTATCCGGAACTATAGCGCTCCTCGCGGGCCGTAGCGGTCCCTGGATATTTCTCTTCGCTTTCGCTCCCGTCAGTTTCTGCGGCAGTCTCATGCGTCCTCCGTCGACCTTGATCATGCTCGAAAGCAATCGCGGCGATAACGGCGTCATAGCTTCCCTCATAAACTGCGGCGCCTTGCTCTGCGGTAGTCTGTCCATGTTCGTGTCAACCTTGCCTTTCTGGCCAAATCCAGTTTTTACGATCGGCGCGATGACCGCGATAGTATCGTTTTCTTGCGCCGTATTCTGGTATATAATTGGCAAAAATTATAGCGGGTAGCAATTGAAGATGACTGCCCGCCATAGCGGCTTTGCGACGCGAAGACGCCCGCGAAAATGTCTCAAGGCGGATTTACTCCGCCGTAAGGGACATTTTCAAGCGAAACATGCTATATTGAACGGAGCCTTAATGAATTTATCTTACCGGAATTACGCTTCGCCTTTCGGCAATCTTGTTATTTCTTTTAAGGAAGAGAATTGCGTAAGAATCGAATTCGCTTCGCTTCAAGGCGCTAAAACGCTGGAAGACGGGAATAAGCTAAAAAATTGGCTTGACGAGTATTTTTCCGGCAACCGGCCGGATCCCGCGATCGCTCCCATAGCTTTGCGAGGAACGGATTTTCAAAATAAAGTTTGGGAGGCCATGCTCAGGATACCCTACGGCGAGACGACGACTTATTCGGATATATCCTTGGAATTGACCGGAAAGACACACTCCGCGAGGGCGGTTGGCCAGGGTGTGGGCGCGAATCCTTTGGCTATTCTCATCCCCTGTCATCGCGTCCTTGCCAGGAATGGACCCGGAGGTTACGCCTGGGGCGTCGAAATAAAAAAGAAATTGTTGGAACATGAAAGGAATAGCATAGGCAGCCAGCGGACGACAGGCTGATGGAAGCGCTTTTTAAAAGTCGAAATGACTTTTTAAAGCGCGGTATCCTTCGCTATACATTCCGCGCGTAATCGCGACCGGATTCCTCGCTTAATCAAAAGAATTTTTTATGATTTCATATCCGAAGAGGTTATTATCAATTCAATCCTTTTTCCTTGAGCCAATGGGAGAGAAGCTTGGCTACTTCCGCGTTGTTTTTATCAGATAAAGGAAACTGGGTGTGTCCGGGCAGACCAGTCGCGGGCAAATTTACAACCTTCGCGTCGCATTCCATGGCCTGCCAGAAGAGTTAAAACCGCGCTTGAAGCGCGATTACTTTTCACGCGCTTTTTCCTTTGTTTTATGAATTTGTTTTTCCAAGAATAGAAGCGCCTTATCCATCCAGCCGTCGGCGTCGGAGCCTTTTCCGGTTCCAAAACCGTGACCTGCATTCTGAAAAATCAGAATTTCAGCGTCAATACCCAGATTCCGCAGCGCCTTTGTTCTCTCCCGCATGACGCGATAATCCGCGATAGGATCATCCATGCTCACAACGGAAAAAGTCGGCGAATCATCCCGGGATACGCGACTATGACCTGTATAGGCCATAATGACGCAAACGGGTTTCGGCAAACGGGGCGCTCCGAAATATTCCGTTCCCAAGGACCCAAGGTTAGCGACCATTCTCGCCCCGGCGGATCCGCCCCATAGCGAATAATCTTCGACGCTCAAGCCCAGCTTGGCAGCGTTTTTAAAAATCCATTCGAGGGTTCGCGCGAGATCTTCGCAAGCGATCCTCTCGCTTCCCGTCCGGTATCGAAGGACAAAAGCGTTGAAGCCATGCTCGCTTATATATTTGGCAAGGGGGAAACCCTCATGCAGGGATCCGACATAACGAAAGCCTCCGCCCGGACAAATCAGGGCGAAAGGAGCGTTTTTTTCGCCCCGGAAAAAGAAAAGTACCGTTTCGTTTTTCGCCGCCCCGTCGTCGTATATGGAGAAGAAAATCCTCTGGCCATTCACCGAATCCGCCATAAATCTGTTTATACCCGCTACGACCTCTTCGGGAATAATATGGGTATGCCATGGCATAAGATATCCGGTTGAGCGAAAATCAATATCGCTTGCGGCATCCGCAAGTCTGGGCAACATATATATCGCGAAACCCTTGAAAGCGGGATGAACGAGCAGATCCTTTATCGTATTATTTACAGTTAAATATTTGACATATTCTTTCATATCGAGTTCAGATTTTAACTCCTTTCCGAAAGCGGCCGACGTGAACGACGCGCAAAAGAAAAGCGTTAAAACCAATCGTAAGGTTAAATATTTAAATGGATTTGCCCATCTCATAGGCTTCTTTCATAACGGGCTTCTCTCTGACGGATCCGGCTTCGTAAACTCCCTTGCCGTAAATTACGCCGCCCTCGGAACACCCTTCCAGACAAGCGGCCAAACCTCGCAGACAGTTCAGCGCACAGTCCATTACGGTCGGCGTGTCCTCCGCGGCTGTCATAATATAATAGAATTTTTTGTTTTTTATTTTTAGCCATCGCGCCACTGTCCGGTCGATCAGCGTTTTCATTCTGGCGTCGACAGAGTAAAAATATACGGGACTGCCCAGGACCATGACATCCGCGCCATTCATTTTCCTTAAAATATCGGCCATATCGTCCTTTTTGACGCATTCCCCGTCGTGGGTCTTGCAATTATAGCAAGCCTCGCAATAACCAATATTTTTATCGCGCAAGAGGATCAATTCGGTCTCATTGCCGTTTTCGGCCGCGCCGCGTTCGAATTCGCGGCACAGGGCTATGGAATTGCCGTTTTTGCGCGGACTGCCCGCGAGAATAAGAACTTTTTTCATTAAAATTAACCTTCTCATAAATTGTCGTTAAAGAAATTGGAGAGCTGTTCGATGGGGATAAATTTGGGCTTATCGTATAAATCAAAATGATCGGCGCCGGGGATGATCAACAACTCTTTGGGTTGGGGCGCCTTGGCGAAAGCGTCCGTTTTGAAAGGTTGCGAATGCGCCTTTTCGCCCATTACGAACAACATAGGCCTGGGCGAAATGGTTTCTATATCATTGAAGGGGTAAAAGTTCATAAAGGCGACATTGCTCGCCTTGTCCGAAAGGGTGTTAATTTCCGGAGATTCGCCCGCTGGAATGAATTCGCCCCTGCCGCGATAAAAATCGTAAGAGGCTTTTCGCGGAGAGGGGGAGTCCTGGGTTATGGAAAAAGGCGCTCCTCCGGTCAAAGGACGCTCTTTGCCAAGGAAGTTCTCGCAACGCGCGGCCGCGGCGTTCTCGAAAACCTGTTTGCGCTTTTCCAGGCTCTGGGAATGATTGAGTCTGTTTCTTCGCATCTCGCCAATATTATACACGCTGACGGTGGCGACAGCTTTCATGCGCGGATCAATCTTAGCGGCGCTAATGACAAAACTCCCGCTTCCGCATATTCCAAGAATGCCGATTTTATCAGAGTCGACAAAATCGCGCGTTCCCAGAAAATCTACGGCCGCGCTAAAAGCTTCGGCGTATATATCGGGCGTGATCGCATGGCGCGGAGCGCCGCCGCTTTCGCCCCAAAATTGTTGATCGATGGCGAGCGTCACAAATCCTTTGGCCGCGAGTCGCGCGGCGTAAAGCAAGCCGCCTGCTCCTTGCTCGCGCCCATGGGATGCCCGATTATAATACCCTTGGCCTTTCCTTTCAGATTTTCAGGCATGAAAAGATAACCGGCCAATCGCATGCCATATTGATTATCGAAGCCGACTTTGAAGACTTCTACGTTCTCCGGAACTTGAAAAGTAGGGAAACTTTTGTCGGCTATTTTTTCCATACTCGATGTATACTTCGCGACGCTAAAGCTTCCGCATACAATACAGAAGAGTGGCGCAAACAAAAAAGCGACGATATGTTTTCTCATTTAACCGCCATATATTTAAAAATTGGTTCCGTTGGATTCATACCGAGAATTTCATATCCATTCGCCGCGTTCTATAACGAGCGGAAAGAGCCTTTCTCCGACCCGTTATAGAAACGCGCGCGTCGGTATGGTTACAAATTCTTCCCGTAAAATTCTTTCAATTTTCCAATAGCCTGATCGACGTATTCCGGAACGTAGTAGGTCTGAATATGCGTGGCGCCTGGAATAAGAAATAGTTCCCGGCTTTTCGCGCCAGTCGCGTTGCCATAGGCTTCTTCAGTCATATATAGGGTGTCCGCTTTGTCTCCGGCCATCATAAGCAATGGCGCGTTGATCAACTCGATCTGATCATTCGCGTCCCAGGGTATAAGATTCATGAGACTTTCGGTTGTATACGCGAAGGTTGAATTGGGATGCCGATGCGTCCTTCCGTAATACATCATGCCTTCGCGATATAAATCGGTCGGAATTTGGGCGATTTTTTCGACGGTGAGCGAATCAAAATCCACATTGCCTGTCAGTTCTATCGGACCTCCGTTTACATGCTTTTCCCTGGCTTCGCTTGCATTCTTCAGACGTTCCTGGATACTGTTGACCTGACTTTCCATAAAACCGTCTCGTCTTACTTTACCGGAATTGAACATACTTAAAGTAGCCGCGGCTTTCAGACGCTTGTCGGATTTGGCGGCGTTAAGCGTATAACCTCCTCCGCCGCAAATACCCAGGGCGCCTATGCGGGATTTGTCAACGTCAGGATATTTGCTGAAATAGTCTATCATCCCATGTATATCTTCGGTCCGGTAATAAGGTTTGTCGGTATGTCTGGACTCGCCGCCGCTCGCGCCCTGAAAGGCCGCGTCCGCCGTTATGGCGATATAGCCCGCGTCCGCGAGCTTTTGGGCGTACTCCCCCGCGACTTGCTCTTTTACGCCGCCGTTGGGATGTGCTGCCACAACCGCGGGAAACGAGCCCTCCGCTTTGTAAGCGGGCGGCGTATAGACATTGGCCGCGATTTTAATCCCGTTTAAATCATAATTTACGGGATGAATTTGCGTTTTGCCTGGCAGATTCTCCTTTATGGCGTTGGCGTAAACCAATCCGAAGGGGTTTTCAGTCGCGGCGAAAACAGGCCCCGCCATTGCCAGTGTTCCAGTCATTAAGATCGCCATAAGTTCGCCTCTCATTTGATGTTCCTCTATTTTTCGGAGTTTTTGAATTCCATTTTATCCAGAGTCGCGTCGACCAACTCGCCGGCCCGCGAAGACACTTTTTCGCTCAAGCAGGAGGCGAGCGTTTTCAGCTGGCTTAAAGTCAGGCCAATATGCCGGCGCACCCGCATATGCGACGCCAGTTGAACCGGGGCTGGAAGGGCGGCGAGGATGGAAATAGTCGCGAGCTCCCGCTCTTGATTGGATAATATTCCCCTTGAAAATATGTCGCAGAAAAGATGCTCCCTTAAAAATACATTCATCTCCGGCGCGAAATCGTATAATTGACCGCCGATCTTTCTTCCGACAAGCTCTGTTTGAATCTTTTCCCCTATCGCGAGTTTATCCGCGTCTTTGGACAAAGTTTTTGGCTCCGATCCGGATTTATCATTTATTCCCTCCGCTTTTCTCCTTTCAACGAGTTTTCTGAAGATCTCCAGGGCTGACAAGCTTCTGGGAAAACCGGCGTAAGCGTAGGTCTGAATGAGAATCTCCTTTATAGCGTTTACCGATAAGCCAGATTCTAGCCCCGCGACGAGAGAATTTTCCAGTTTTTGCTCGTCGCCTTCGGCCGCGAAAGCCGCTATGGGAATTATGGCTCGCCACGCTGGAGGGAACCCGGGCGCGTCCGCGAACGACTTCGACGGGATCGCTAGAAAGAATAAAAATCCAAAAACTACCAATAGCGTCGCTTTCATTCATCCCTCCGCGCGCCCTGGTCATCGACCGCCAAGCGACTCAAATTAAATTTCCGCTGGATGATTTGAATATAAAAGAGATAAGCCGGAAAAGAATACCTATTCGGACTTATTTGTTTGCCTGTTTCGGTCAAAGCCTTGAGTCGCGCGACGAGCAAACGTGAGAGAGGAAATTAATAACGGAGGGAGGACA
>CAMWPE010000129.1 GCA_947176055.1 uncultured Desulfovibrio sp. | reverse complement strand
TGTCAATGAGCCGGAGGTTCTTTCCCCGGGCCGGACTCTTTATATAAGTCCCCTTTCCCTCCCCGTCAAGCGCTTTTTTGAAAAAATTTATTTTTTATTTTTTCAAAACGCTCTTCTCGGGCCGGACGCTTTATATAAGCGCTTTCCCCATCTCCGTCAAGACATCCCGCGAAATTTTTTTCCGCCGTCTTTCCGGGCCGGACGCTTTATATAAATCGTCCCGCGCGAGCGTCAAGGGAAATTTTTAATTTTTTTACCTTTCCTCGTTTCGCGAGCCTTGCGCGCATCGCAATCGCGCCGCAACGACGGGAAGGCGCGCTTAATCCAGGGATGAGAATGTAATCAAATCTTCCCCGCGATAGGCCGCGCCATTCTCGATATGATAGGCCGGTTCCATGCTCCGCCGCGAAAGATATTCCCCAAATCGATAGCGAAGACCTTTGACGGCGCTCAGGGATTTGTGAATTTCCTTAAGCGACGCCTGGGATTTGACCGCGGCAAAGAATACAGACTGGGCAGCTTTGCCAAAATTTACGCCGGGAGCGACGTATTCGTATCGTATATGGATATCGTCTTGTCGGGATGCTCGGCGCCCCGCCGCTTCAAACAAGCTTCAATTATCTCCCGATGCTCGTTGCTTCCGGACCAATCCGCGTCGATTTCGAGTGTAGGCAAAACTTCCGCTCTCTGGACAATCTTCAGATCAGTCGCCATTTTGTACAAAATTATCTCTCCGCTCGCTTATTTATAAGATCAAATCTCAAACTTCTTCTTTTCTCCCTTTCCAGCCGCGAATCGCGACAACTACGCCTGTCCCGAAAAGAGCCGCGTATTCCCCCATTCTCGCGAAAGCGATTTCGTCGATGACGAGACCGCCGATCACAACAGCGACCGAGGCGACGGCGCCCAGGGCGGCGGCGGCGGCGTACCAGGATTTATCCACAATCATGGCGACGTCGCCCAGACATACATCCCTTATCGCCGACGGGGCCAGCCCGCTTATCAGCGCCAGAGCCACCGCGCCGACCACGCCAAGTCCGGGCAATGCCAAAATCGCTCCCAGGGAGGTTGCCAGCCCGAGAGAGGCCGCGTCCAGCCAGAAGAATACGCGATCCTTTTTCGCGGCCAGGATCCGCGCGGCCAAAGCCCCGCCAATCGCCCCCGCCAGGGCGCTTCCGGGCAACGCCGGGAGAATCAGTCTCGCGCCCGCGGAGCCGTTGAGGAAAATTTCCCGGGAAAGACCGCAGGCGATTCCGCAAAGGCAACCCAGAACCATGGCGCCTGTAAAGTGCGCCCCAAAATTCCTGGCCCGGACGCATGCCGTCGCCGCGAGCAGAGCCGCCGCGACGCCGTCAAGGATCTCGACGGACGCCGCCGCGCTAAAGACGACGGACATTACCTCGCGTAGCCCACGGCCCGTTTTTCGCGGATTACGGTCACGCGAATCTGGCCCGGGTAAGTGAGATTTTTTTCGATCTTTTCCGCGATGTTTTTGCACATTAAATATGTGGCGTCGTCGTCCACATTTTCGGAATTGACCATTACGCGGATTTCCCGGCCTGCCTGAATCGCGTAAGCCTTTTGAACGCCGTCGAAGCCGAGCGCGATCCCTTCCAGATCCTCGAGACGTTTGACATAATTTTCCAGCAATTCTTTTCTCGCGCCGGGGCGGGCTCCGGAGATGGCGTCTGCCGCCTGCACGAGCACGGCAAGCGCGGTCTCCGGTCTGACATCCTCGTGATGAGCGGCGATGGCGTGGACTATTTCCGGATTTTCGTTATATTTTTTGGCGATATCCGCGCCAATAATGGCGTGCGGACCTTCCACCTCGTGGTCCACGGCCTTGCCAATGTCATGCATCAGGCCGGCGCGCTTGGCTTTTTTTACATCCAGGCCCAGTTCCGCGGCCATCATGCCGCAAAGAGCCGAAACTTCGAGGGAATGCTGCAGGACGTTTTGAGTGAAGGATGTGCGGTAGCGCAACTGACCGAGGAGCCGGACGATTTCCGGCGAAATACCGTGAACGCCGGCGTCGAAAGTCGCCTGTTCGCCCACTTCGCGAATTTGCGTCTCCAGTTCCTGCTCGCATTTTTTCACCACGTCCTCAATGCGAGCGGGATGAATGCGCCCGTCCTGAATTAACCTTTCGAGCGCCATTCGCGCCACCTGCCTCCGCACGGGGCTATAAGCGGACAAAACGACGGTCTCGGGAGTGTCGTCGATTATCAGATCAACGCCCGTAGCAGCCTCCAGGGCGCGGATATTCCGTCCCTCGCGTCCTATTATCCGGCCTTTCATGTCCTCGCTGGGGAGCGTCACGGCCGTGACGGTCTGCTCGTTCACATAGTCGCCGGCGTAGCGTTGAATAACGTTGCAGAGAATATCCTTCGCCTTCCTGTCCGCCGTTTCCTTGGCTTCCTGCTCGATTTGACGGATCATCTTCGCGGATTCGTGCCTGGTTCTCGCCTCTATCTCGTCAAAGAGTTTCTTTCTGGCTTCTTCGACCGTCATTTCGGCGATTTCCGTAAGGCGAGTTTCCTGCTCGGCGATCCTTTTCTGGAGATATTCCTCGTTTTCTTCCAGCGTTCTTTCTTTTCTGGCGAGTTCTTTTTCGGAGGCGATGAGATCCAGTTCGCGGGAAGCGTTTTTTTCCATTTTTTCTTCCAGCTTGGCTCCCAGCTCGTCCAGTTTCCTTTCCCTTTGCTTTACATCCTTTTCCTTTTCGCGGAATTCGTTCTCCATCTCCCGACGCTGATTAAAAAGATCGTTCTGACCCTGCAGCAACAGTTCCTTTTTCTGGGCTTGGGCCTCCTTCCTGGCTTCCTCGACGATTCTGTTGGCCAGGGCTCCGGCCTCTCCCATTCTGCGGGCGGTCAGTCCGCGATTAATCAACATTCCCGCCATTCCGCCGCAGACAAGGGCCGCGGCGACCCAGATCATTAACGCGTAATCCATTGAATAGCCTCTCTTTATATAATCGGGCGGACCCGTAATTTGCGGACGGCGCGAAAAAAGACGGCGAAAAAGGAATTGAAAATGGCCGATAAAAACAGAGACGCCGAAAAACGGCGCGGCGGAAGGATATAAGAAGAGACTGAGCTAGACCGCGCCGGAGATAACGCGGGGGAAATCCAGTAAAGCGCCCCGGAGAGCCGTGTCAAATCCGCGATGCGGAACCTGGTATTCCAGGTCGGGCCTCAATATGCGTCCGTCAGGCGTCCCGCCTTGAAGCGGGCTTGCGCACAGGCCGCAGGGACGAAGCCCTGTTATTTGCGCTTTGTCAGGTTAGCGTCGAGAATTGGATCACGAACGCTCCAGGGAAGTTGTAAACAATATTTTAAATGGACTTCTCTATTTTGGCAAGCAGGGACTCGATGCGTCTATCGATAGTCTCCCGGCCCGTCTTCATCCGCAACAATTCATCCGCCAGCCCCAGAGCCACGTACACAAGCAACATATCTTTAGTCTGTTTGCCCCGGGCTTTCAGTTTTTGATCAGCGTATTTTTCCTCGACCAGACTGGCCGCTTCCTTTACGCGATCCATATCTGTACCAGTCCTGAAGGATATGTCAAGTCCCAGAACGCGCAAACTGGGGGGAAGGGGAAAATCATTCAAGGTTGTCATATTCCCTTATCCTCGCCAGGAGTCGCCGCAATCTGTCGAGAGCCTCGCGGATCCGCGCGCGTCTGGCCTCGGCCGCGCTCTTCAGGGAGTCGTTTTCGCCAGTCAGCTCGGCTTGCCGCTTCTTGAGATATTCGATTTCCGCCTTCAGGCGCCCGTTTTCCTCCCGCGCCTGATCCAGCAAGCCGACCAGCCGCCCGACGCCTTTTTCCAGTCGCTCAAGCGCGTCCATACCGGATCCTTACCTTATCTTTCGCCTGTGTTCAACAAATAAAAACAAAGCTTCGCCGCGCCTGCCCCGCTCGATTTTTTTATATTTTAACCTGTTGCAAAATTCTTCAGAATTTATATAATACGAACGCAAAACAATAATTATTTTCCGTTTCCGGAGGTTTCATGTCCCCATTCCAGCCAACGACGACCGCGACTTCGTACCCCGCCGCGCTCTCCGCGTACATGCGTCAGGTATATCTGTGGATGTCCATCGGCATGGTCATTACGGGCCTTGTGGCCTGGTCGGTGGCCAACACTCCCGCCCTGCGCGCGGCCGTGCTCGGCAACTCCGTTGTGATGATCGTCTTGATTATCGCCCAGTTCGGACTTGTCATAGCCCTCTCCGCGGCCATTCACAAATTTTCCTCGAGTATGGCGACTTTCCTTTTCGCGCTGTACTCCGCGCTAACCGGCGCCACAGTGTCGTCAATCTTCCTTGTCTATTCCCTGGGGTCCATCGCTTCCACCTTCATGGTGACGGCGGGCACCTTTTTCGTCATGTCGCTCTACGGGACGATAACAAAACGCGATCTTACCGGCCTGGGGAACTTTCTCTTCATGGGACTCATTGGCATAATCATCGCGATGATTGTCAACATGTTTATTAAAAACGGAACCATGAACCTGATCATTTGTTGCCTGGGCGTCCTGATTTTCACCGGACTTACCGCCTATGACACCCAGCGTATCCGCGCTTTCGGAGCGGACGCTCCCCTTGATGACCCGGCGGCCATGCGCAAGGGCGCGATCCTGGGAGCTCTCACGCTCTATCTGGATTTCATCAATATGTTCCTTATGATGTTGCAGCTCTTTGGCGGCAACCGGGATTAACGCGGATTAGCGCGCCTTCATGAATTTCATAATAGGGCAGTTCCTCTGCCCTTTTTAATTTTTTACTGTGAAAAAAAATAGCAAAAATTCCCCGCTCCCAAATCTTCCCTCCCACGAAGAAATCCTCGGGCTGATCCACAAGCAGAAACGTCCGTTGCGAACGGACAGTCTTTACCGCATTCTCCACGTTCCCCGCCAGGCCAAACGCGAATTGGCCTGCATGCTGGACGCCCTCGTCGCCGACGGTCTGGTTGTCAGACTCCCCGGAGGTCTCTGGGCCGACGCCGCCGCGCTCAAAAAAGTTACCGGACGCTTCCAGAGCGCGAAATCCGGCGGAGGAACGGTCCTTCCATTCGGCGCGAAGGAGGGAGAGGAAATTGCCATACCAATCCAGCATACCAACGACGCCTGGCCGCGGGATATTGTCAGCGTCGCCCTTCTGCCCGGATCGCATGGCAAACAGGGAAAAGTCCTGGAGATAATCGAGCGCGGTCGCAAGGAAATAACCGCGAAAATAACAAGGAGAGAAAAAAACGTACTCGAATGCCGTCCGTCAGACCGACGGTTGAAGCTGACTTTCAAGGTCTTCATTGAAAATACGGAGCCGCTTAGAGACAAGCTGAAACCCGGTTTGCTCGTCTCCCTGCATCCCGGAGAAAAACTCGGTCCCGATGTCTGGAAAGCTTCTCTTGTAAATATTTTTGGCGCGGAAGACAAAATAAAGGTTCAGGAGGCTCTGGTCAAAAGCAATTATCAGGTTCCCACGGCTTTTCCTGAACTGGCGAAAAGACAGGCCGACGAACTTCCCCCGGCTCCGCTCCCCGAAGAGTTCGCCGGACGCGAGGATTTGCGTCATTTGCCCTTCGTGACCATCGACGGAGCCGACGCCCGCGATTTCGACGACGCCGTGCATGTCGAGAAGACGCCCTCCGGCTGGATCCTGCGCGTAGCCATAGCCGACGTTAGTCATTACGTCGCGCCGGACAAGCGCGAAGGCAGCCTTGACGCCGAAGCCTTGAGAAGAGGGAACTCCTGGTACTTTCCCAGCTCCGTGGAACCCATGTTGCCGGAAGCGTTGTCCAACGGTCTTTGCAGCCTCCGTCCTGACGAAGACAGGCTGGCCGTTATGGTCGAGATGCCGTTTGATTTTTCCGGCAACCCGGGAAAACCCCGTTTCGCTCCTATAGGAATGCGCTCCCATGCCCGGCTGATCTACGAAGATGTCGCGAAATTTTTTAATGGCGATTCGGGAGCCATTCCGGTTGCGCTCCGCGCCGGCATGCGCGACGCCTTCGATCTTTACAAAGTCCTGGCCCGCAAAAGAAGCGAAAGAGGCTCGCTGGAATTCGAATTGCCCGATCCCCGCTATACTTTCGACTCTAATGGAAGACTCGAAAGCATGACCTCGGCCAAAAGCGACGACGCCAGGCTCCTGATCGAAGAATTCATGATCGCCGCCAACGAAGCCGTGGCGAAGTTTCTTGGCGAAAAGAATCTTCCTCTCCTTTATCGTTGCCATCCGGCTCCGGAAGAAACGAAAGCGGAAAAATTGCTCGACACGCTCCAGGCCACGGCCCTCGAGTCATTGCCGCCCGGTCTTGATAAAGACGCCCTCTCCAATCCCAAAACTTTTCAGACCATTCTGAACAAGGTTAAAGGCGCTCCCAGCGAATACGTGGTCAGCCGTCTCTGTCTTCGCTCCATGTCCCAGGCCCGCTACCAGCCTGACAATGTCGGACATTTCGGTCTCGCTTCTCCCGACTATTGTCATTTTACATCGCCAATTCGCCGCTACGCCGATCTTACCGTCCATCGCGCCCTGAAGCATAGCCTGGGTTTGCCGCAACCGATAGTCGCGGATTTCGAAAAACTCGCGGAGATAGGCGAGCGGCTAAATAAGACGGAACGACAGGCTCTGGAATGCGAAAGGGAGATGGCGCGTCGGCTCGGTTGCCTGGCGCTAAAAAAACGCGAGGGCGAAAAATTTTCCGGCGTAATTTCCGGGGTGACCGATTTTGGCGTCTTCGTAGAATTAAATGACATCCCTACCGAAGGCATGATCCGGCTTGAGAGTCTGGGCGACGACTGGTTCGAGCTGGATCAACGGCGCCAGGCCCTCGTCGGTCAACGATCGGGCAAAACCTGGCGTCTCGGTCAGGAAGTCGAAGTTTTAGTGGGGGACGTAGATC
>CAMWPE010000128.1 GCA_947176055.1 uncultured Desulfovibrio sp. | reverse complement strand
GTATGCCGCTGGGCGCGGGACATTTTTTCTGGAAAGAGCTTTTTCAGGTCGATTCCGCCGCTCCTAGCCAGTTCCGAGAGAAAAGCGGCGATTAACGGGCGATTATCGGCCCGGTCCAGGACGCCGGCCGAAGCCAGTTTTGCCATGATTGGCCGCAATTTTTCAGGCCGGGGTTTTTGATAATAAAATTCCAGCTGCGCCGCGTAATGCTCCAAGCCCATGCTCGTCCGCAAAGGCCGCGGGAACGCGGCGGACTCCGCGAGCAAGAGAACGACAAGAGCCGCGGCGAAGAAAAATATTTTATTCAAAATCCGCCAGCAGTCCTTCCATCTTGAATATTTCGGGCGCTCCCTCCAGCTGGCCCTTGAGCCGAGAGCGCGCTTCCTGTAAATGCGAAGAACTTACGCCGTTTCTTATGGAATTATGCGCCTCCAGGAAAGCCGCGAGCCAGTCGCAAATTTTTAACAGAAAACCGTCTTTAGGCTCGCATTCCGGACTCCCGTATTTGTCAAGAATGGAGCAATCGGCCCGGTCATCGACGGCTACTATCTCCCCGTCTTTTATATAACAGGCCTGAAACTCCGATCCCAGCTTTAGACCCAGATAATAAGCGATTCTATCAGATAAAGACGCGAAACCGGCGCGTTTCAGGGGTCC
The DNA here is from genome assembly GCA_947176055.1 of uncultured Desulfovibrio sp. Taxonomy (GTDB): domain Bacteria; phylum Desulfobacterota; class Desulfovibrionia; order Desulfovibrionales; family Desulfovibrionaceae; genus Desulfovibrio. Next base: position 6,268 of record CAMWPE010000128.1, on the reverse strand, counting down.
AAGCACGCGCCTGTTCAGCTCGTCGTCCTCGTATTTTTTGATAATTCCCGCCAGACCGGAGATGGACTGCTTCACCGGCGAGATAATATCGCGGGTCAGCAATTCGGGAAAATCATGAAACAGGCCGCTGAAAAAATTATTAAGTATCCGCGTCTTGCTGTCCGTTATTTCGCGGGTGTAAAAAAACGCGCAAGAAGCTACTATAAACATATGTCCCAGGACGGATGTGGCTGGAATCCTTGGCGCCTGCGTCCAGCGAATCTGGAAACGCAACTGCCCGCACAGGTTCGCGAATCTGCCCAGGGCTTCGTTTTTGTCCATCAGCGCGCTCATTCCGGGCAAATCGGCGAAAGCCTCCAATTCGCGCTCGAAGGAATTGTGAATGAAATCCATCTCGTCATCGAAAAAATTGTGAGGCCTGATTAACTGAAATTCCCAGCGGGAAGCGAAGAGGTGGGCCGCGGTCAGTATACGCCTGTCCAGATCGCGCTCCGCGCCCTCGCGCAAATGCCAGCCGCGCATTCTCTCCCAAAAATCCCCTAGGGGCGAAAGCATGGGCTCCAACCGGCTCAACACGTATCTGGTCAGTTGCTCGTAATGGGCGCGATTTTCCTTGATTTTGTAAAACACCGGCGGTTTGATATCCGTTATAATCAGGCGGTAAAAATAGTCGAAGAGTCCTCCTTCGATTATTTTAATACCCAGATCCGTCCTCTGGGACGGCGTCATCTCCGCGCTGGCCTCGTTCCAGAGGGCGCAAGCCACGAGCATTTTATGCGCCTGTTTTTCAATCTCCGACAATTCCGTCGGACGCAGTTTGTCATTCCAGCGCCATAAATAGGCGCCGGAAAAGAGCAGTTGCAATAAGTTTTTCCGGATCATCCTCCCGCCTACCCCCGACGACGCCCAACGCGAAAATATCTCCCGGGCGCCGCCCATTCGCGCTCGTCGCCGCCTCCGCGATCACGCGCGGGAAGCGACGACGGAATAGGTTAGCGGCGATCGATTAACGCGGGATCGCGGCCTGCAGTTGCCTCTTTGCCTGCTCGGCTTCGGCCTCGATTTCCTTGCGCGAGTTTTCGTCTATGCCCAGAGATTTGGCCAGCGCGTCCAGATAGCCGCGTTCCATGAAATGATCAATATCGATGGTCGCGCAGGAGAGCCGGTAAACGTCCTCGGCCTGCTCATGGGATTTTACGCCTTTCGCGATGGTCGCCGGATCGAGCGGCTCCGCGCTGACTTTCGCCAGGATTGTTTTAGTGTCCGCGCCCGGAAGCATGGTCGTCATAACCGCGTCGATGCGCGCTTTTTCCTCGGGCTGGATCGTTCCGTCGGCCCTGGCCGCGTAAACCATGGAGCGCATCACGAGTTCGGACACATCGTTGTCCGCCGGAGGTAGGGCGTTGGCGGGATCGCCAAACTGGTTCGAACCGCCCGGCGCGGCTCCCGTTGCCGGCGACGAGGAATCCAGAGTCGCGGCTTCCGCGTTGGAAGCGGTCCACTTTTTATAGAAATTCCAAGCCACAGCCGATGCTCCGGCCAAAGCTATGCCTTTTACCGCGTTGCCGGAAAGCAGGTTGCCCAGCACCGCGCCAAGAGCGCCCGCGCCCATCAGACCGCCCATGCCGCCGGGAGTCGCGTCGCGAACGCTGGTCGCGGCGTTGCCGGCCTTGTCCGCTATAGACGAAAGCACCGAGCCGATAGTGTCGCCAAGGCCGCCCATGCCGCCGGAGCCCAGACCGCCGAACCCGCCGCCGGTTCCGCCCCGCTGGGATCCGCCGCCCAAAACTGATCCGAGGCCGCCGGGACCGGTCATCGTGTCCAGCACGGCGCCAAGGGGATTGCCTCCCCCAAGAATATCCAGAATAGACGCCATATACTCTCCTTGTTTCGCGCGCGAAATAATTTCGCGCCCGTTGATTTTAAATGTTTGCGCCGGAATTTTCCAGACTTTTATATGGTTTTTTCCAGATTCGGCCTCGCTGGACTTTTCCGCCGAAAAAGCGTATTTCCATAAGCCCGAATTTTGGATCCCCCTTCATCCCGCGCGGACTTGTCGTATGCTGACCGCTTTTATAATCTGCGGAGCGGCCGCCCTGGCCGGAGGTTTTATCGATGCCATCGCCGGAGGCGGCGGCCTGCTCACCGTCCCCGCCCTGCTCGTCTGCGGAATACCGCCGCATATCGCGCTGGGCACAAATAAAATAAGCGCCTTTCTGGGCACATCGGTCGCGCTCGCGAATTTCGCGAGCAACGGCCTCGTGCGCTGGCGGCTGGCCCTTTGCGGAGTTCCTTTTCCCTGATTGGATCCTGGGCGGGGACGCTTCTGGCCATCCGTCTGGATTCCGCCTTGCTCGGCAAAATCCTCGTATTCCTCCTGCCACTGGCCATGGTCGTGACACTGATTCCATCGCGCGAGAACAGCGAAGTTGAAACGCCGGTTGACGGCGTAAAATTCTGGCTCTATCTACCTTTATTGGCCTTTTGCATGGGCGTGTACGACGGATTTTTCGGTCCGGGCACGGGCAGTTTCCTGATTCTGGGCTTACACTGGATTCTAGGGATGGAACTGGTCGGAGCGTCCGGCACGGCGAAAGCCTTTAATCTCGCGTCCAATTTCAGCGGCGCCGTGTCTTTTGTTATTCACGGGATGGTTAACTGGCCACTGGGCCTGACAATGGCCGTTTGCCTTATGCTGGGCAACTGGGCCGGCTCCAGTTTCGCCATCAAAATAGGCGCGAAGGCCGTGCGTCGCTTCCTTATCGTCTCCCTTTTGTTGCTGCTGGGGACACTGATTCAACAATACTTTTTTAAGTAAAAGCGTTTGGGCGCCGCGCGGATTATTCTTTGGCCATGGAGCGCAATTTTTCGATAATCATAGCTCCTTTTGCCTTGCCGATACCAGGGATCGTCATCAGTTCCTCAAGCGTGGCCTTGCGCATGGAATCGATATCGCCGAATTTATCCCAAAGCAGTCGCGCCGTGGCCGTCCCAATGCCCGGCAGGCGCATTAATTCGCTGGAGAAGGCCGCGGATCTGCGCGCTTTTCTATGACCTTCGATAGAAAATCTGTGCGCCGCGTCGCGGATCTGTTGCAAAAAGAGCAATTCCGGGCTGCCCGGTTTGAGGGGCAAAGGATTTGAGCGTCCCGGCAGAAAAATGCGATCTGATATATTGCCGGCCCGGCGATCAGCCCTGCCGGCCTCGTCGCGAGCTTTGGCTATGGACGCTATAGGGAAGAGCTCCGCTTTACCATTATCCCGCAAGCCTTTTTCGACGCTGGCCAGTTGACCGCGGCCGCCGTCGATGAGGAGCAAATCCGGCCAGGGCGGCCCGCTCTCCAGCCGTCTCCCTATCCATAAATAGAGCGTGCCGTAATCGTCGGAACTGTCCGGCATCGAGTAAAGACGATAGGCGGACTTGTCCGGGGCGCCGTCCTCATAGACGACCATTCCCACCCGCGTCTGCGTTCCGGAGATGTGCGAAACATCCGCGCACTCGATTCGGGCTGGAAATTCTTTCAGCTGGAGGATTGACTCCAGTTTTTCGAGGATCGCGTTTATATCCTGCCCGGATCTTCTTTTGGCGTGTTCCCGGGCGTTGGCTTGAGCCAAATCCACCAGCCTGTTGTCCGCGTCGTCGCGGGGCGCCAATATTTTCACGGAGCCGCCGCGCTTTTCCGAAAAAATCTGCTCCAGCGCCTTTTTATCATCCTCGTAATCTGGATCATCCTCGTCCGAAGGTTGCCAGGGAACGATAATTCTGGGCGGAGGAGCGGCTACGCCATAAAATTGATTGAGAAAGCTCATCACGACTTCGCGGGAGTCCTCAAATCCTAGACCGGGCCAGTAAAAAGCCCTGCCATCGCCCACGGCTCCGTTGCGAACGAACACTATCCCCAGGCTCAAGCCTTTTTCGCCTTGGTAGAGACCAATGGCGTCCAGATCGCCCGCGCCCGGAATAATTGCGGCCTGTTTTTCCACGGTGCGTTCGACCGCTTTTATCTGATCGCGCAAGAGGGCGGCCTTTTCAAATTCCAGATTCTCCGACGCCTCGTTCATGGCGTCGGTCATGCCCTTGAGCAGCTCCCCGGATTTTCCGGACAGCAGATCGTTTACCTTCTGAACCGTCTTCCTATATTCGCTTTTGGAGATTTCGCCCATACAGGGCGCGGGACATTGCCCCATGTGGTAATACAGGCACGGACGGACGCGGTTTTTCATAGCCCTGTTCGCGCAACGGCGAAGGGCGAACGCCCGATGGGCCAGTTTCCAGGTTTCGCGCGCCGCGAGGGCCGAGGTAAAGGGTCCGAAGTATTTCGCGCCGTCCTTTTTTACCCGCCTGGTAAATTCCAGTCTTGGAAAGTCGTCTTTCAAATTGAGACGGAACAGAAAATAATTTTTATCGTCGCGCAGGACGATATTGTAATGCGGACGATGCTTTTTTATCAGACTCCCTTCCAGGAGCAGGGCCTCTTTCTCCGTATTCGTGGCGATGTATTCGATGCTCTCCGCCCTGTTCATAAGCGCGACAGTCTTGGGCGAAAGTCCGTTTGGCCGGAAATAGGAGAGCACGCGGCGACGCAGGATCCGGGCTTTGCCAACATAAATGATTCTGCCTTTCGCGTCCTTATAGATATAAACGCCCGGCGATAAGGGAATTTCGGAGGGATCCGGTCTTTTCATAATTAATGGTATTGCCGCCGGCGTCGAGCCGGGAGAGTTCGCGATTTACAAATTTGCCCGCGAATTGCGGGCGGGCGATTTACCTTTTGATTTTTTCGCCATATTTAAGAGCGGCTTTGCGGGAGAGCAAGGGAGCGGTAAAAGACAATTTAATATTGTTCGCGTCCGCCGCGAAACTTAACAGACAGAAATTTTCCGGAGCCTTGTCAATGGCGTTGGCCCAGAATTTTATTTTGGAATCCGTCAGAACTTTATCGGCGAAAGCGGCGGGGAAAAAATAAACTGTCACGGAGTCGTTTTTCTCAAGAGCCTGACTCCCGAACTCTTTAAGCTCGCGATTTGTAATCTCGTGATCGCGACGGTTTGCAAGTCCGAAAATATCGAAAGTCGCTTCGTCCATCTCGACCGAGACCGGAGTCCAGCCGGAATTTATCAACTCTTCCTGAATGGATCGAAAAGTTTCTCCGTCGCGCGTTGCCCGTATAAGGATAATCTGGCGCAAAGCTTCGTCGTTATCGAAATAAAATAATTCCTCCCAGTTATATCCCAAAAAACTTATTTCTCCGGGATCGCGCAAGATCCGCTGTTCATGATCCGGCGGCAAGGGGATTTTTAATTTTGCCAAAATATCTTTTCGAGGCATGCCATAGTAATAATCGTCGAGAAGAATAGCCGCTCTGTTCATATTATTCTCCTCGCGGTCGTAAACCGCGCTGTCGAATGCCACACTTAAAATTTTTTACGGTTTTATTGTTTTCAGCCGGAGCGATCGGACGGGTTAAGCCGTTTTTTATTTTGTCGATCGTATTTTTTGCCATAAACTGTCATGGAAGGAATCGCGCGAATTTTTGGCGTCAAGACGACGCGATCCGCCCATTCAAAAACGGCCGCGAAGGAAGTCAGTTCGCTGACGAACTGGTATTCAAGGGCGGAATCCAGTTCCATGGCCGCGAACACATACGAACGCGCGGTATAAAGATGTAACCCAGTCTCGTCAGATCGTTATTTCCGGATCTTTTAATATTATTAATCCATAGCGCGTATTTGCGATCCGCGATTGCGCGCTCCAGATGGGGTTCATGAGAAGGCCGACCTTCGATCAGACAGAATGAATAAATCGTTTCGTCTTCATAAACTCGTTTTGGCAACGGTATGGACCACGCGGCTGACGCGCCCCAATCGATCCATACCGATCCGGAAGGCGAGTTTCGAATTTCTTTCGCCAGTTTATCGTAGTCATACCCAGGTTGGCTTGCTTTTCCAAGCCTCATAAGCGCGCGAAAAGACATTTCCGTATCGAAACGGGTGTTTTTAAAAACGAACCGCGCGCGGCGCAAAATTCGCTCGGCTACGCTCGCGCAATCCTCGCCTTGAACTCAAAATTCGCTAACGCCGCCGGTCCGCCAGGCGATTTCTTCCAAAAGCCAATGATTGGGAGCGGCGCCGGAGCCGAACGCGAAGACGGGATGACGCGCGGCGGCCGCGATTGCGATCGCCCTTTACGAATTGGGCCCTTCGCCTCCCGTCGCTAGGCTCTGTCGGCACTATAGGAACAGCGCGATTAGAGCGAGCGCAACAAATGA